>DATEOL010000205.1:0-14938 GCA_035274025.1 Gemmatimonadales bacterium
CGATGAACCGAATCAGCTCGCGGCGCTGGTGGGTGCCGACTCGTTGCGCGGAATCCTGGTTGCCGACCTGCGGGGCTCAGGCACGGCGAAAGCGCCGCTCATCGAGGGAGAAATCCGGGCCGACAGCGCCGTCGTGTTTAGGGGGAAGAAAAAGGTAAGCGGCTCGGCCGTCCTCGAGCCGAGAGTCAGCATCGGGCTCGATCGAACCGTCGATGGTGAGATTCGCCTGGTGTCGCGTGATGTGCGAGGACAGAAGTTCCACTCCGACAGCGTGGTTGCGACCCTGGTCTCCAATCCCGAAGGAATGCGGGTCACCGCCGGCCTCACCGTTCGCGACGAAGCGAATGATTCAGTCGCCGGAGTACGGACGGACGTCTTCCTCCCCGGATACCATGTGCTCAAGGCGCCACCCGGCACCCAGGAGATCGCGCTCACCATCGAGGCCGCGGCCCCCGACCTGTCGGTAATGGGTCCACTCGTTCCCGGCGTCGACAGCCTTCGTGGGACCGGCCACCTGAACCTCGCGGCGAGTGGCCAGATCGGTTTACCCACGGTGAAGGGAACGCTCAAGGTCGCGGAGGCGATGGCGTGGCTGGGGACGGGAACCGAAGCGCGCGGCGGACTCACGGGCGATGTCGACCTCGCGGTGGACGCGGATCGTGTGATGCGCGGACACCTGCGTGTGGTGCCCGAGAACGTCCGCCTCGCGGCCGCGCCGGGAGACACCATTGCCGAGGTCCGGGTCCGCGGCGGTGTGCTGGAGGTCGATGCGGGAACCGATGGCGTCCAGGCGACGCTCAATGGGACCCTCTCCACCGACGCCGACAGCGTGGTTGCCTCCTTCGAAGGGCATGCCGCACTTCCAGATTATCGCCGGGTTGGGCCATCCCTCTCGAAGGAGCGACTCGAGGCAACGATCAAGGGACAGGTGGAAGACTTCGGATTTCTCCCCACCTTCTTCGCCGTCCTCGATAGCGCGGCCGGCGCCATGACCTTCGACGCGAAGCTCAACGGCACGGTGAGCGAGGCCCACATGTCGGGCGAGGCTCTGGTGAAGGATGCCACGCTTCGATTCCCCGGGGCCGGCATCACGGTGCACTCGATCAACCTCAACGCCAGGGGCGACGACACCGGGGACATTACGGTGGAGGCTTCGGCAACGTCCGGCGGTGGCAAGCTGGAGATCGAAGGACATGCGCCGGCCCGTCCCAGCAGCGAGCGGCCTGGCCTCATCACGGTGCGCGGAGAGGACTTCCTCGCCGCGAACAGCGATCAAGTCCGCGCTATCATCTCGCCCGATTTGAGCGTCACGCTGGTGGAGGACACCATCGCCATTCGTGGCGAGGTCGTTGTGCCTCATGCGAGGATCCAGCTCACGGACATGCCGGAGACCGCGGTCAAGCCGTCGGACGATATCAAGGTGATTGACGAGGATGGCGGTGACCGCGCGCGACCCATCATCGCCAATGTTCGCGTCAACCTGGGCGAGGACGTGACCTTCTCCGGGTTCCACTTCGATGCCGACCTCGCAGGGACACTGACTCTCCTCGATCTGCCCGACCGGCCTACTCGCGCGACGGGCACCCTTGTGATCGAGAAAGGGTCCTATCGCTCCTACGGACAGGACCTGACCGTCACCGATGGCCAGGTACGCTTCAACGGTCCGTTGGACAATCCTGGACTGAGCATCCGCGCGGAGCGTGTCGTGAACGACTCGGTCACCGTGGGGATTTCCATGGCAGGCTCGCTCAAGGAGCCCGACGTGCGCCTCTACTCCAACCTGGCGATGTCGCAGACCCAGACCCTGTCGTACATCGTCACCGGGGGACCGGTCGGCGGAAGCGGCGCCAGCGGCAACCTGGTCAACAAGGCGCTGAGCGCGCTCGGCATCGGAGGCAGCAGCCAGGTCATCAACGCCCTCGGTCAGGACATCGGGCTCAGCAATGCGCGGATCCAGACCGAAGGCGACCTGCAGGACGCCTCGCTCGTGGTGGGGAAATTCCTGAGTCCGAAGGTGTTCATCAGCTATGGTGTCGGCCTCTTCGATCCCGTCAGTACCCTCAGGCTTCGGTATGTCCTTTCCAGCCGGGTCACCCTCCTGGCGGAAACGGGCCGGGAGACCAGCGCCGACGCGGTGGTGAAAGTCAAGAAGTGACGACCGAAGGGAGTCATCCCGAGCGAGTGTAGCGAGCGAGGGATCTTGCACGGAGCAGCCAGAAGTCACGGAGACTGAGAAGGGACGCAAGACCGTGAGCTTGGCCGGCCCACGCACCGTGCTGCCCAGGCTCTTGTATCCCTTCTGGGACGCGGTCAAGCTACGTTACTCCGATGCAAGATCCTTCAGGCGCTTCGCGCCTTCAGGACATGCGCCTTCTGGGCGCATTCTTGTGTGTATTCGTGGTGTGGGGGACGAACTTCCTCGCCATCCGTTACATGGTGGAGACCATCCCGCCATTCATGGCGATGGGCGTTCGCTCCGTCGTCGCGGGGCTGATCCTCTTCTGGTGGGCCCGGCTCCGGGGCGGAGGACGACCCGATATCTCTGAATGGAAGGCTGCAGCCCTGGTCGGCACGTTCTTCTTCCTGGGAGCGCACGGTACCCTCGCCTGGGGAGAGACCCGGGTGCCGTCGGGCATCGCCGCCCTCATCATGGCCACGATCCCGGTCTGGCTGGTGCTCCTCGACTGGCTTGGCGCGAAGGGAAAGCGGCCAGGTCTCGGTGTCTGGCTCGGTCTCGCCTGCGGGGTCGCAGGGCTGTTTGTACTTACCGATCCGCGCACTATCGAGGGGACGGGTAGTCTCGTCGGCATCCTTGTCCTGGCCGGTAGTCCGCCATGCTGGGCCATCGGGTCGATCATCGCCCGGGGTCAGCCGAAGAATCATCCCCTTACGATGATTACCGGCATGCAGCTGATCGCCGGCGGGATAATGCTGCTGATTCTCTCAATCGTGGCCGGCGAGTTCAGCGGATTCGAGGTAACTGCGGTGTCGGCGAAATCGCTCGCCGGGCTCGTCTATACCATCGTGTTCGGGTCCGTCCTCACGATGACGGCGTACATCTGGCTCCTCAACGTCGTAAGCGCGGCCATCGTGGGGACCTACGCGTTCATTAATCCGATGATCGCCGTGGCGGTGGGCTGGGCATTTGCCGGGGAAGTCGTGACGCCGAGGGTGGCCGTGGCGGGCGCGCTCATACTCCTCGGCGTCGGGATCATCTTTTTCACCAATCAGGTGGCCCGGCGCACTGGCACTACTCGATCTTATCCGATTCCTCGGTGATTCCTTCGAACAGGAAGGTCGAGAGATAGCGCTCTCCGGTATCGGGCAGCATCGCGAGCAGGACCGTTCCCTCGGGCGACTTCTTCGCCACCTGTACCGCGGCCGCGAACGTGCCGCCCGCCGACACGCCGCAGAAAATCCCTTCCTTCTGGGCCAGCGCGCGTGCGGCGTCGCGGGCTTCCACGTCGGTCACCGTCACGATCTCGTCGTAGACCTTCCGGTCCAGCACCTGAGGAATGAACTCGGGCGTCCAGCCCTGGATCATGTGCGGCTTCCACTCGTTACCGGTGAGCAGGGCAGCGCCTTCCGGTTCCGTGACCACGATCTTGATGTCGGGGCGCGCGAGCTTGAGCATCTGCCCTGCGCCGGTGATCGTGCCGCCGGTCCCCACACCACTGACGAACACGTCGAGTCGCTTCCCGGCGAAATCGCGCAGGATCTCGGGACCGGTCGTGCTCCGGTGGTACGCCGGGTTGGCCGGATTCTCGAACTGCTGCGGCAGGAACCAGCCATGCTTGGCCGCCAGCTCCTTCGCGAGGGTGACCATGCCGCTCGCCTTGAGCTCGCGCGGCGTGAGGATGACCCTGGCGCCGAGGGCCTTCATCAGGCGGCGCCGCTCCACCGAGAAGCTCTCCGCCATGATCGCAACGAAGGGATACCCGCGCACTGCGCAGACCATGGCGAGCGCGATCCCGGTGTTGCCGCTGGTGGGCTCTACCACGGTCTGGCCCGGCTTGAGCACGCCACGCTGCTCGGCGTCGTCGATCATCGCGATCGCGAGCCGATCCTTCACCGACCCCGCCGGGTTGAAGAACTCGATCTTGACGTAGATGGTTCGCCCGGCCGGGGCGATGCGGTTCACCCGGACGACGGGGGTGTTGCCGATGGTACCGAGGATGTCATCGTAGATCACGGAACGCGCTCCGAAAGCACAGAGAGGTGGGAAGGCTATCCAGGGCCCTGGCGATTGACAAATCGTGTTTCCAGGCTTGGTTTGCGCAAACCTAAACCCCATCCCGACATGGCCACCCGGTCGCGAGGTCTCCGTCTTTTGGCGTTTTTCATCCTCGTGGGCGTGGCGCTCACGTTCTGGTACTTCCACCGGAACCCGGAGGACCGGACGCTCGACCAGGCCGCCCGCACCGAGGCCGAGGGAAGCTTTGCCAGGCTCAGCGACGGGAACACCCACTACCGGCTGAGCGGTCCCGACAGCGGTCCTCCGGTGGTCCTGGTGCACGGCTTCTCGACTCCCTTCTACATCTGGGACTCGACCGCGATCGCCCTCTCGGGGGCGGGGTACCGGGTGCTCCAATACGACCTGTTCGGACGCGGCTTCTCCGACCGCCCTGACGTCACCTACGGCGCCGACCTGGTCGATCGCCAGCTGGGCGAAATCATCGATACGCTGGGGATCAAGGGTCCGGTCCACCTGATGGGCCTGTCGTATGGTGGATTCGTCACCGCGACCTTCGCCGGCCGTCACCCCGAGCGCATCCGGTCACTCACCTTCGTGGATCCGGCTGCGGGCGATTCCGACCCGCTGCCCTGGTACATCCGGATGCCCGTGATCGGGCCGCTCCTGTGGCAATCGATGGTGATGCCCGGGATGGACAGCGGCCAGCTCAGCGATTTCGTTGCGCCCGGCAACTGGCCCGACTGGCCCAGTCGCTATCGGGTGCAGATGCAGTACAAGGGACTGGGTCGCGCGCTCCGGTCGACCGCGATCTTCGAGAGCGGCGTGAGCCTGGATTCGGTGTACGGGACCGTCGGGAAGCAGGCATTTCCGGTGGAGCTGATCTGGGGGAAGGAGGACAGCACGGTGTCGATCGCGCTCGCTCCGCGGGTGACAAAGGAAATTCCGCGGATCGAGTTCCACACCATCGAGCGGGCCGGACACCTGCCGCACATGGAGCGGACCGATACCGTGAATCCGATCCTCCTGGGATTCTTGCGAAGAGTCGACTCCGCCGATCGTGAGCCGTGAGCCGTGAGCCGAGGTTGTGCAGTCACGGCTTACGGCTTACGGCTCACGGCTTACGGGAGTTCGTTGACCTGGCCGAGGAACAGGATCGTTCCGCTCAGCCGTTCGCGGATGGTGAAGAGGAACGGTCGATTGACGATCATCGCCGGCGGCATCGAGGTCACCCCGACTCCAACAGCGGTCGCCGCGGCGGCCTCGGTCCCTTCCTCGTTCACTTCGACGAACGCCTTCTGCAGCACCTGCGTCAGGTAGAGCCGCTCGGGTGACACGTTCGCAATCCCGGTAAAGTCCGCCTGCGTGTTGTCGAACGCGATGCCCATGCCGAGCGCCTTCAGGTCCTCTACCAGCGAGCGGCGATACTCCAGCTTGAATTTCGGCAGCGACAGGACAATCCTCGCTTCGTGGTAGGAAGCTTCCAGCTCGCGCCACGATTCCGGGGAAAGTGTCGCCAGGAGTGAAGCCGGCGATGTTCCTTCGTCCGGGAGCAGGATCGTCATCGCGAATGCGCCGTTGCCATACAGCAAGTCCGCGGCGGCAAACCCCGGGCGCGACGCGACGCGGACCTTCTCGTCCATCGTCATCGTGGGAACGTCGTGCGACACGCCTCCCGCGCTGGTGAACGACTGGGGCGTCGTGCGCTTCGGGTCGAACGGAATCCGCCACCGGCCCTTGAAGTAGATCGCGTTGATCAGGAAGGCGATCTCGTCGCTGTCGATCTGCTCCAGTAGGGTCGGGATCTTGTCGCGCGTCTTCTCCCTGACCCAGCCGTTGATCGCGGCAAGGCCCTCGGTCTGGAGATCGAGGCTGCGTGCTTCAGCCTGGAAGAAGTCGTGCGCCGAGGCGAGGAACTCCGGGCGGACGGGGAAGCCCTGATCCACCCAGACCGAATTGCCGACCAGGAACTCGGTCGTGCGATCGATCGAGGTGTAGAGGTCGAGGAGTCCCCGATATGCCTGGTTGACCTCCGCGAGCGGCATCCCTTCGGTCCGGAGCGCGTCCTGCATGGCGGTGAGCGTTGCTCCGGCGGCGCCATTCGTCGCCATGCCGAGCGCCATCGCCGCGCTGAACGGTGACAGGAAGGCGTTCGAATCCGGCGGAAGGGTCTGGACCGCCTCGCGGAAGAGGTCGAACGTGAAGCGGTTCCCCGCGTCGATGATGCCAGTCTCGACCTGGGTGAGTGGGCGGGGAAGCTCTTCGATCAATGGCTCGGGGTCGGTAGGGGAGGAGCCCTGACCACAGGCACTTACTGTCATCATGAGGAGGCTGGTCCAGCGAAGCGGCGGTGACATGCGGAGACCTCAAATCTTCGCGATGTCTGGACCTTACCCAGACCGTTGACGATTGACAATTGACGGTTGACGATTGTTTCCTGCCTGGATCGCTCCAGCAGCAATCGTCAACCGTCAACCGTCAATCGTCAATGGATATGCGCACCCTGGGACTGATCGGCGGACTTCTCCCTCGCCGTCTAGAGGACCGGCTTCAGCACCATGACGAAGGCGGTGAAAACGAGCAGGGCAACCGCAAGGCGGCCGACGAATCGGATCCGCGCCAGCAGCGCAGTGATCTCGGCCTCGTTTCCGCCCGGCGCGTCCAGCAGGGTGGCGAGACGACGGAATCCGCGGCCGAGCACGGCGCCGCCCACGACGAGCAGCAGCAGGTTGGCGACTACGCCGAAGAGGACCCAGAACGGCATGCCGACGTGGCCGACCATCATCGTCACCAGCCCGAACACCAGGGTCAGGCCCCCGGCTGGAGCGATGAGGCGGGTCCCGGCGAAGTCACACGCGGCTGCGAGGCCCGCGAGCCGCCCGCGATCCGTTGACCGCGCCATGATGCCCGCGATGCCCAGCAGGGTGAGGGCAGCGCCGGTCCATACGGCCATCGAAAGGACGTGCAGCGCCTTGAGCCAGAGATAGGAGTTCATGCCGGGATTCTAGCCCATCTGCGCCAGCGCGCCAGCGAAGTCATCCACGCCAAGCGCCACGTCGCTCAGCATCACCTCGGAGCGCTCGCCCTGATGATCGATGGTCACGCGCTCGGATGCGGGCGCGCCGGGGTCGACCTCGAAGGCATCGAATGGCAGCGTCAATCCCCATCCCAGCGCCTTTGCCACGGCTTCCTTCCGGGTCCAGAGCTTGAAGAATGTCTCGCTCGAAAAGGTCGCAGCCGACTCGGACGGCTTGAAGCGGCTCCGGGCCATCTGAAGTGCATCGTCCAGCGGACGGATGTGCTCGATATCGACGCCGAGCGGGGTCGCGTGGGCCACCGCGACGACACAGAGGTCCCTCGAGCGCGAGAGACTGAACTGAATGTCATCGGGGTGACCCTTGACGACCGGCTTCCCATGGATGCCGAACGCGAACTCGATCGAGCCGGGAGGAAGCGAGAGCTGTTCGCCGAGAATCGTGCGCAGCATGCCGTGGGACGCCACAAACCGGACTCGATCAGCCTCGAAATGAAACCGACCCGCTCGCTCAACCTCGGAAGGCGATAGCAATCGCTCGAGCTCCGCGATGCGGCCAGTCGGAAGATCCGTTGCAACGATGTAAAGCTCCGGTATCACCGTGCCCCGTGCCCCGTGCCCCGTGCTCTGTGCTCTATGCTCCGTGCTCTACGCCTGCCTGAGCGCATCGACAACATGCTGCTTTGCCGCCGCCCTCGCCGGCATCAACCCGCCGACGATTCCCATCACGACCGCGAAGATCATCCCGTTGAGCAACAGGGCAGGGGTGACCCGAAATGCGAAGGCCACCTCGCTGAAGGACGCCCAGTTCGTCGTGCTCGTCACCAGTCCGTTGATCGGGAGCGCGATCAGGCAGCCGAGCGCGCCGCCCAGCACCGCGTCGGTCCCGCCGCCGCCCCGTACATATAGGAGGAGGACGGCGATGAATAGGGCGGCGAGCAGGGCGAGGGCGATCACCCAGATGAGCGCGCGGCGCTGGCCCTCCGATGCACCTGACTGCGTGCGATCGATCCGAAGCTTGCCGAGATCAGGCCGCGTGGAGCTCATGAAAGCCAGGAATAAGAGGAAGCAATCATATCATTCGGCCTTTATTCGGGCAATATATCGGCGTTCGGGTTTCGGCTTGCCGCAACAACCAAAGCCCTGGTCTCGACAACACCGGAGATCAGGGCTTTAGGGCTTGAGGCGTTGTGGGCTTTAGGCCTTTAGGGCTTGGCCAACGCTCTTACTGATGCCGTGAGCGCAGAGACACGCTTCTGGTCACCTGCGCTCTTGGAGTCGCGATCGAGCTGGTCGGCGAGCGCAGCGAGCGCCTTCTGTCTCTCCGCGCCACTCATCTTTTCGGCCGCGTCCAGCTGGCGCGAGACGCCATCTACCCATGCCTTCCGCAGTCCGTCATTCCGGAGCAGCTGCTCGAGGTAGACCCGGGACACCAGGAAGCTCGCCGGCCACACCAGCTTCTCCTGGTTCTGCGCATTGAGCTGGTCGACCTTGATCAGCTTCGCCGCCGCGATCTCGTTCTTCGACAGGTACTGGCTCGGCACCAGCTCGAAGATGTCGAGCCCGCGGCCGATCTCTGATCCATACAGGTAGCCGTTGTACCAGTAGGTCGCCCACTGGCCGGAGAGCTGAAGCTCCGTCGCGCTCATCGGGCCGCGATCGAAGTACGCGATCTCGAACGGATGCGCCGGGTCAGTGAAGTCGATGATCGACACGCCGCCCTGGTACCAGCCCTGCACGAAGAGGTCGCGACCAGGTACCGGGACCAGGGATCCGTTGTGCGCGACGCAGTTCTCCATCGCGGACTGGGCCGCCGCGATCTTGAAATAGGTCTGGAAGTGAAGCTTCCGGTTCTCCAGCGCGAAGATCGCATCCGCGCCCCATTCCGGGCGGTCGGTCGCGCGGCAGCGGGGCTGGGTCCCGCCGCCCCACTCGTCGGTGAAGACCACGGCGGTGCCGTCGTTGTTGAAGGTCGCCGAGTGCCAATACGCGAAGTTGGGATCGCTCACCTCGGCGACGCGCTTCGGGTTGGCAGGATCACTGATGTCGAGGAGGATGCCGTTGCCGGCGCAGGCACCCGCCGCGAGCCCGATCGCGCTGTACACCGTGATGTCGTGGCACATGTCGGTCCCCGCGGTGCTCTGGGTTCCCGCGCCGTGCGACCCGCCCTTCCAGAGGCCGGCGATATTGCCGGCCGAATCCGCGAACACCCGAGGGCTGTTGACGATCCGCGCGTCCTTCGGCGAGGCGAGCGGGACCTTGATGACCTCGATCCGGAAGAGCGAGGTGTTGGGATCCTGCTCCGGCGGAAGCTTCGAGCAGCCGGCGAGCTCCCGGGGCGAGCGGACGCTGCTGGTTCCCGACACATACACGTAGACGTTCGCCGGGTCCTTCGCGTCCGTCACCAGCGTGTGGGTGTGTGAGCCGCGGCAGGTCTGCACCGTCGCGACCTGCTTCGGATGATCGAGGTCGCTGATGTCGAAGATGCGGACGCCGCGGAACCGGTCGGCGCTCACGCTGTCGGTGACACCCTGACTTCCGCAGTCGACCCGCCCGTTCGGCATCTCCACCGAGATGAAGAGCAGGTTCTTGTAGACCGAGGGATCGCCCTGGCCGCCGGGGCAGGAGAGCGCGCTCCGGAGCCTGGGTGTGGCAGGCTTCGAGACGTCCCAGATCTGGAAGCCGTGAAAACTTCCCTGGATCACGTAGTTGCCGCTGAACGCGAGGTCGGAATTGGCGAAGCCGAAACTGCCCGGGGCAGCCGGATCGACCCAACCGTCCGATTTATTGGCGTGGCCGACCAGCGCCAGGTTGCTGATCGCCTGCCCGGCGTCGAGCCAGCCGGCCTTGAGTCCCACGCGGGGATCCTGGGCTGGCAGGGACGTCGACGCGAGTGTCGACCACAGAAGAATTGCCGGGATGAGACGGCGCATTGGACTTCCTCTCGATGGAATGGCCTGCTAGGGAATTTTGGCGAGCAGGGCTTGCATGCGGCGGATTTCAGCCCGCTGGTCTGCATTGACATCGGTGGCAAATCCGGCGATCTCGGGCTCCTGCACCGCTCCCGCGCTCGAGAACAAGCGTTCCACCATGGTGAGCGCGCCCTCATGATGGCGGATCATGAAGGTGAGGAACAGCCGGTCGAATGCGGGCCCACGCGCGGCGCCGAGCTCCTCGAGCTCCGCCTCCGTGAGCATGCCGGGCATCAGCTCGTGCTGGTGCTGGTGACCGGAGGAATCGGGCAGGGCTTCGTTGCGGGCGCGGAGCCAGCGACGCATCGTCGCGATCTCGTCGCGCTGCGAGACGTCGATCTTTTCCGCCAGCAGGCGAAGGTCCGCGTTCGACGTTCGGGAGGGCACCAGCGCGGCCATCGTCAAGGCCTGCGCGTGGTGCCCGATCATGCCCTGCATGAACCGGACATCGGCTTCGGCATAGCCCCGGTGTGCGGTGTCCGATTGAGCCGAGACGACGGTGCAAACCGCAAAGAGCAGAGTGCAAAGGGCGAGGGGCACGCAGGGAAATTATCAGCCATGGCCCGTAGCCCGTAGCCCGTCGGCCTAGTCCGCCTTGAGCGCCTCCATCGGGTCGACCTTCGATGCCCGCCGCGCCGGCAGGTAGAGAGCAGCCAGCGCCACGAGGATCATCACGGCGGTCAGTGCAGCGTAGCTTGGCACGTCCGTCGGACTCACCCCGAACAGCATCGCCCGCAGCGTCCGCGTGAGGAGAACCGCGCCCACCAGTCCGGTGCCGACGCCCGCGAGTACGACCAGTCCGCCCTGGCGCAATACCATCCAGCGCACATCGGCGGCACGCGCGCCCAGGGCGAGGCGTACCCCGATCTCGGCGGTCCGCCGACTCACCGCGTAGGCGATCACCGCGTAGACCCCAACCGCGCCCAGCAGCAGCGCGATGCCCGCCGCGAGTGCCACCAGGGTGAGCGAGAACGCCGCGGGTGCCGACGCGCTGCTGATGAGACCCTCCAGCGTCCCCAGCTTGGCGAGCGCAAGGCCGGGGTCGAGCTCGTCCATGATGCGGCGCACGTCGGGGACGAGCGCTGTCGGTGGCACCCGAGTCGCCACGACCCAGCTCATCATGCTGGGATGCGGGCCGTCGGAGGTCTGCGGCGCGATCGGCATGTACATGAGACGCTGCAACTCCTCGGACTCGAGCCGCGCCCGCACATTGCTCGCGACGCCGACCACCGTGAGCCAGCCCTCCGGATCGAATTTGCCATCGAACCGAATCCGCCGTCCGATGGGATCTTCACCGGGGAAGTATGCCCGGGCTGTCGCTTCGCTCAGGATCACCACGCGCGCACGGTCGAGGCCGTCAGCGGCCGTGAAGACTCGTCCGCGCACCGCGATCCCGACGGCGCGGAAGTAGTCGGACGTCACGGTGCGGCTACCGGTGACTGGCGGCACGGTTCCCGGGGGGGTCGGGCGTCCCTCCACCTCGATGATCTCGCCGGAGCACATCTGACCCGTCAGCGGGAGGCAGCCCCCGACCGCCCCGGCGGAAATCACGCCGGGCAGCGCGGCCAGCCGCTCGTGGAGCCGGTCGTGGAATGCCTTCGCGTCCGCGCGGGTTTGATAGCGCCTGCTGGCAAGGCCGACCTCGAACACCAGCGCATTCCGTTGGGTGAACCCGAGTGGGACCGCGCGCATGGCCGCGTACGTCCGAAGCAGCAGCCCCGATCCGATGAGCAACACCAGCGCAAGCGCCACCTGCGCGGCGACCAGCACATTGCGACCCTGGAGCCTCGCTCGACTCGAGGTGCTGCGGCGAGCGCCTTCCTTGAGCATCATGCCCAGGTCGATCCGTCGGCCCAGCACCGGGATGATGCCGAGCAGGAGGGCAATGACCAGTGTCATGGCCAGGGCAACCGCGAGGACCTCCGGACGCAATCCGATTTCATGTTGCCGCGGGATATTGACCGGCGCGTAGAGCCTGAGGAGTCGGACGGCCGCGGCCGCGATCCCCAGCCCGAGCGCGCCTGCCGTGGTGGCGAGGAGCAGCGTCTCGGCGAGCGCGCTCTTGAAGAGCCGACCTCGCGCGGCGCCCAGAGCGGTGCGCACCGCGGCCTCGCGCTGGCCCTCCTCCGCCCGCACCAGGAAGAGATTCGCCACGTTGGCGACGGCGATGAGCAGCACGAAGCCGACCGTTCCCAGCAGGACCCAGAGGGTGACGCGCACGTCGCCGATCATCTCGTCCTTGAGGGGCACGATGCGCGGATAGATGCCTGCATCGTCCAGATAGCTCGCGACGCGCGCCGGATCCGCCGGATCCTGGCGCAGGCGCGGATACAGCGACGCGATCTCCTGTTCGAGCGCCTGGGTTGTGACACCTGGTTTGAGCCGGGCGATGGCCTTCTCGCCCCAGCCTCCGATCCAGTCGAGCGGGACAATGTAAGGGCTCCACAGCCGCGTGCCGGTGGCGGGAAACGCGAACGATCTCGGCATCACGCCGATGACCGTGACCGGCACACCGGCGAGCTGGATCGCGCGGCCGACCACGCCACGATCGGCGCCGAGCCGCTCCCGCCAGAGCTGCTCGGAGATCACCACGACCGGGGCCGTGCCCTGGATACCCTCCGTTGGGGTGAACCAGCGGCCGAGGAGAGGGCGAACCCGCAGCACATCGCCGAGCGACGCGCTGACGATGGCCTGATCGAGCTGCACCGGTTCACCGAGCCCGGTCAGGGTCACTTTGGCGAAGAGATAGATGGCCATCGATTCGACCGAGCGCAGGTTGTCCCGGTAGAAGCGATAGAAGCCCACGTTGATCCCGAGTCCCTTGTCGATGCCGATGCCATGACCGCCGTGGTCCACCTGGACGATTCGGTCCGATTCGGGATAGGGCAGGGGGCTCAGCACCACGCCGTTCACCAGCGTGAACACCGAGGTGGCGGCCGCGACCCCGAGCGCAAGCGTTAGCACGGTGACGAAGGTGAACGAAGGACGGCGCATCAGGCGCCGCGCCGCATACCGCAGATCTTGCCAGGTGTTCATCCCCATCCCTCCCGGGGCCGTGACCCGACCGTGCGCGGCCCGCGCGTGAAGCCCGGGGCCGCCGGAAGCCAGGTCGATCAGCGAGCGGACCGTTACATTCGCCACGGCGAATACGCCCCGGCCCCGGGCGTCCAGGGCCATGTCGTGAAATACCGACTGCAGCTCGGCGGAATAGCGGACCCGAAAGTCCCTCGGCAGCGCGCGAAGTGCCGTGCGGTAGATGGCTTCGGCGAGCTGTACCGACTTCGATGGCTCAGTCATGCCCGCGCCTTGCCGAGACCGAGGTTGGTGCGCGCAAGCCGCGCGAGCCCTTCGAGCCGGGCCGCTTCGGCGGTGAGGTGCTTCCGTCCCTCGCGCGTCAGAGCGTAATAGCGACGGCGGGGATCGTCGTCGGGACCGCCGTCGTGGTCGGTCTCTTCGATCAATCCCCGCGATGTCAGCTCCGCCAGCAGGCCGTACAATGTCGTGGGCCAGAGCCGGACCTGTCCGTCGGTCCGCGCTTCGACTTCCTGGCGGATCGCATAGCCGTGGAGCGGCCTGGTCGCGAGCGCCACCAGGATCTGGAAGCTCTTCTCTTCAGTCATAGGTATAACTCTATACCTATGACCTGTTCAGGCAAACTACGGCTTGGACTTTGCCAAACCGCTGACGCTGAGCTCGAGATTGTGGCTGACGCGGATGCCATAGACTCCATCGAGTGACGCCAGCTTGTCCTCACCAACCAGCTCGGCCTTGTCGAACGTCTTCACCTCGGTGCCGTTCAGGAGGCAGGAGGCTTTCCCCCCTTTGACGCGCCAACCGACCGAATTGGTTGACTCGCCGTTCGCGTCAGCCTTGTGGATCGCTTCGCTCTGGGCTCGATCGACGATCGTCGTGACCTTCGCACCACTGAACGTCTTGACCGACCAGGTCCCGTTTCCATACACGATGCAGTAGGCCAGCTTCTCGGTATCGGACTCGAGTCCCGACCCGCCGATGAAGATCCCGTACGAGTGCGGGTGGGACGACGCGACGACTGCAGTGACTGCAACCAGCAACGCACGCATAGAGATCTCGAGGTCGTAGGACACCAAACCGCCGACAAGAGTGTGGGCCGCTACACGAGGCCCAAGAATCCAGACGAGGGTTTGGGGCTGCAGGGTTCTGTGCGCTGTGCCCCATGCCCTGTGCTCCTGTAAACACGGTCGAGGATCGCGGGAAGAAGGGATGTGAAGGCCCTCTTCCTCATCACCCTGATCCTTGCCGGGACCGCCGGCGGGGCGTTCGTCCTGCGACGCCCGACCGCCGAGACTCCTCCTGCCAGGCTCCAGGTGGCCGTCGTGACCGAGCGCGACTTCTCCCCCCAGGTCCTCGCCACCGGCTTCATCCGGCTCCTCCCCGGGGCCCGGATCGCGGTGGGCGCCCGGGTGTCCGGGGTCGTGGTCTCCCTTCCCGTGACCCAGGGAAGCCGCGTCGAGCAGGATGACACCATCGCCCGGCTCGACGACCGCGAGGCGCGTTCCCGGCTGGCGCAGGCTGAAGCGGCCTTCTCCGAGCTCGATGCGTTGCTCCGGCAGCGAGAGGACGATCTCTCCCGCGCGGAGAGCCTGAGGCAGGCCGGGGGATCGACCGAGCAGGAGATTCTCAACGCCGGCACCGCCCTGGTGGCCGCGCGCGCCCGACTCGACGGTGCCCGCGCGAACAGGGAGTTGGCGCTGCTCCAGC
>DATEOL010000206.1:0-14421 GCA_035274025.1 Gemmatimonadales bacterium
GATGTCTCCGATTCTTTGGAACGGCTGCGCGCGTTCGCCTATGAAGGCGCCGCGCGGCGCTACGGCGGCATCATCGCCCCGATCACCCGAGACCGTCTCGAGCACGAGCTCGCCATCATCGGCCAGAAGCATTTCGCCGACTACTTCCTGGTCGTAAAGGACATCGTCGAGCACGGGCCGACCCACTGCGGGCGCGGATCGGTCGCCAATTCGATCGTCTCCTATTCGCTCGGCATCACTCACGTCGACCCGCTGGCGGCGGGACTCCTCTTCGAGCGCTTCCTCAACCCGGAGCGGAAGGACCCGCCCGACATCGACCTCGACTTTCCCTGGGACGAGCGCGACCGGGTGCTGGGGTATGTCTTCCAGCGCTATCCCCATCCGCGCGCGGCGATGGTCGCGAACCACAACTGCTTCCGGCTGCGCGGCGCGCTCCGCGAGGTGGCCAAGGTGCACGGCCGTCCCGCGGGGGAAATCCGCGAGGTCACCCGGCGCATTCCCTGGTTCTACGAGGACCAGACGCTGGAAGACGTGATCGCGACGCATCCCAACTACGCCGAGCTCGACCTGCCGCCCACCTGGCAGAAGCTGGCCCGCGAGGCGCAGCCGCTGGTCGGCGTGCCCCGTCACGTCTCGCTGCATCCCGGCGGTGTGGTCATCGTGCCCGGCACCCTGCACGACTTCGTGCCGACCCAGCCGGCGGCCAAGACGCTCGACGGATTCCCCGATCTCGTCGTTCCGGCCGTGCAATTCGAGAAGGACGGCACCGAGGACGCCGGGCTCGTGAAGATCGACCTCCTCGGCAACCGCTCGCTCGCGGTGATCCGTGACGGCATCGAGATGGTGCAGGAGAACACCGGGGTCCAGCTCGACTACACCTCGTCGGACGCGGGGGAGGATCCCGCGACCCGCCGTCAGTTCGCCACCGGACAGACGATGGGCGTCTTCTACACCGAGTCGCCCGCGTCGCGGCTCCTCTGCATCAAGAGCGCCGCCGAAGGCTTCGAGCTTCTGGTGCTCAACACCAGCATCATCCGTCCGGCGTCCAATCGCTTCATCCGGATCTACCTCGAGCGATTGCATGGCGCCTCGTACCAGCCGCTCGATCCCTGCCTGCGCGACACGCTCGCCGAGACATTCGGCGTGATGGTCTACCAGGAGGACGTGGTGAACGTGAGCGCGGTGTTCGCGGGAATGCCGCTCGCGATGGGCGACGGACTGCGCAAAGCGTTGTCCAAGAAGAGGCCGGTCAAGGCGCTGGCGTCGTATGCGGAGGAATTCTTCGCGGGGGCGGAACGCCTGGGCCGGAGCCGCGACACGGCGGAGAAGGTGTGGGAGATGGTGCTCTCCTTCGCGGGCTACAGCTTCTGCAAGGGGCATTCGTGCTCGTATATCCAGGTGGCCCAGCAGTCGTGCTACCTGCGGGCGCACTATCCGGCGGAATTCTTTGCCGGCGTGCTCGCGAATGGCGGAGGATTCTACGATTCGTTCGCGTACGTGGCGGAGGCGATGCGGGCGGGAGTGACGGTGCTGCCGCCGGACGTGAATGCCAGCGAGGAACGGACCAGGGGCAAGGGGAAAGAGATCCGGGTCGGGCTGCAATTCGTAAAAGGGTTGAGCTCCGATGCGATGGAAAGGGTGACTGGAGGGCGGGACGGCGGGACGGCGGGAGGACCTTATCGCGACCTGCACGACCTCTGGCGGAGGTCGGGGATTACTTCGGACGATCTGCGGACGCTGATCAAGTCCGGAGCCTGCGACTCGATCGCGACAGGACTTACGCGTCCGCAGATGTTGTGGGAAGTGGATGTGTCAGACGGTCAGTCGGTCAGACGGTCCGACGGTGGTTTTCTTCCCGTCCTCCCGCCCTCTCGTCCTCCCATCCTGCGCGAATATTCGGAATCCCGGAAGAGCGAAGAGGAGTATCGCGCATTGGGCTTCACCACCCACGGACATCCCATGGACCTCTTCCGCGAAAAGCTCGCGCGCTTCAGAATCGTCGACTCCTCCGCCCTCCACCAGTACGTCGGGAAGACGATTCTCTGCGCGGGGATGCTCACGACCTCGAAGCCGGTCTCCACCGCGAAGGACGAGCCGATGGAGTTCGCGACCTTCGACGATGGATATGGACTGATCGAGACCGTGCTCTTCCCCGACGTCTACAAGAAGCGGGGACACGTGCTGTTCGACCAGGGCCCGTTCCTGCTGAGGGGAAAAGTGGAAGAAGAATTCGGCGCAATTACCGTGACAGTGCTCGGAATCGAGCGAGTAGAACGGGTAGCGCAGGGGGCACGGGGCACAGGGCCCGGCCAGGGCCCCCCGGCTCACGGCTCACGTCTCACGTCTCACTAGGCCCGTGGGAAGATTCGACGATGAGACGTCATATTTGAGACATGCGCTTCGGCTTCGCGTCCTCCCGCCTTCCCGCTGCACACTTCGCCCTGGTCATCGCCCTGGCAGCGTGCGGCGACGATATCACCGGCCCCCCCGACGACACCAATACCGGGGTTCAACTGGTGGAGGTCGCGAGCGGATTCTCCTTCCCGGTCCTGGTCACCTCCCCACTCGAAGACCTGACCCGGCTCTTCGTGGTCGAAAAGGGCGGCCTCATCAGGATCATCAGGAACGGCCAGCTGCTCTCGACGCCGTTTCTCGATATCAGGAACAAGGTCTCCCGCGGCGGCGAGCAGGGCCTGCTCGGACTCGCGTTCCATCATGACTACGCGGACAACCGCGTGTTCGTGATCAACTACACCGATACCGACGGGAATACCCACGTCTCGTCGCTCAAGACCAGCAGCAACCCCGACGTGGCGGATCCGGCGAGTGAAGAAACCTTCCTCTTCGTGGACCAGCCATTCGCCAACCACAATGGCGGGCACGTCACCTTCGGGCCCTTCGGCTACCTCTTTGTCGGCCTCGGCGACGGCGGGTCCGCCGGCGATCCGGGCGATCGCGCCCAGAACCTCGCGACGCCGCTCGGCAAGATCCTCCGTTACCAGGTCGACGACAACGGGCACGTCACCATCCCGAACGGCAATCCGTTCGTGGGCAATCCGGGGCTCATCTGGGGAATCTGGAGCGCGGGCCTCCGCAATCCGTGGCGCTTCAGCTTCGACCGGCTGACCAGCGACCTCTACATCGGCGACGTCGGCCAGAACCGATTCGAGGAGATCGACGTCGTTGCCGGAACAGCGGGTTTCGGGAGGGCGGCCAACTTCGGCTGGAATATCATGGAGGGGAACGAGTGCTACAGCCCCTCGTCCGGCTGCAACATGATGACCCTGGTGCGGCCGCTCGTGGTGTATGGCCACAGTGACGGCTGCTCGGTCACCGGGGGTCACGTCTACCGTGGCGACGCTGTCCCGTCGATTCGCGGCGTGTACTTCTACTCCGACTACTGCTCGGGCTGGATCAGGAGCTTCCGGTACGAGAACGGCGTCGCGGTGGACCAGAAGGAGTGGCCCGAGCTCGACCCCGGCGACAACGTGACGAGCTTCGGCGAAGACGGGCGCGGCGAGCTGTACGTCGTCACGTCGGGAGGCCGGATCCTGAGGTTTGCGCCGGGTGAGTGATCAGCTGGAGCTGGGCGGGCAGGCGGGCTGGCGGGCAGCCGGGCCGGAACCGGCGTCACCCCTCCCGGCACCGGAACAACTCGAAGTCCTCAGGCAGGCGATTCCGGCCAACGTCCACTTCGGAACTTCCACCTGGAATTATCCGGGCTGGGCCGGACTCATCTATTCCCGGGCGTGGCCCGAGGCAGGCGCGACGGCGAAGATGCTGGCGGAATACGCGCGCTTTCCGCTCTTCACTACCGTCGGCATCGACTCGAGCTTCTACGGCCCGCCCAATCCGAAATCGCTGGAGAACTGGGCCCGCGTCCTGCCCGCAGGGTTCGAATGCGTAAGCAAGGTATGGGACCGCATCACGGTCCACACCTTCGAGGGTAAGCGGGAGCCCACCGCGCTCGCGGGCCAGCGCAATCCGGACTTCCTCAACCCCAACATCTTCCTCGCCGAAGTCTACCAGCCGTATCGCCACTGGTTCGAAGGACACACCGGACCCTTTGTCTTCGAGTTCCAGACCATCGCGGGCTGGGGACCGCGCGCGGCCGATGAATTCGCCGAGCGGCTCGACACCTTCTTCTCGTTGCTGCCGAGGGAGGCGCGGTATGCGGTGGAGGTGAGGAACGAGGAGTTTCTCACGCCGGGATACTTCGCGGTGCTCCGGGAGCACAACGTCGCGCACGTCTTCAATTCGTGGACGCGGATGCCGCCGATCGGCGCGCAGATCGACCTGGAGGGATCGCTCACCGCGGACTTCGTGGTCGCGCGGGCGCTGCTCAAGCCGGGACGGCTGTACGAGGACGCGGTGAAGCTCTTCAAGCCGTACGATCGCGTGAAGGACCCATTCCCGGACTTGCGGCGGGATCTGGCGAGACTGGCGAGGATGTCGGGGGAGCTGAGGCTGCCGGCGTGGCTGATCGTGAACAATCGCGCCGAGGGCAGCGCGCCGCATACCATCGCGGCGATCGCGAAGCTCCTTGCGGAGCGAGAGCGATCGGTCGAATAGTTGACCGGGAGCAGTGTGGGGGGCGCGTCCTGGAAAAAGCTATCCGCATAAGTCGGTGCCGCCCGGCGAGACCTTGTTCGCCCAGCGAGCCACTTATGCGGATGGCTTTTTCAGGGACGCGTCCCCCACACTGCTCCCGGTCAACTATTCGACCGATCGCTTACCTCTTCGCGACCCGCCTCGCCCGCGATGGCTTCTTCCGCCTCGCCGCACTCCGCGCCGCGTGCGTTCCGCTCGCATGCGCCGAGGCGACCCACCGGGTGAGATCGGTTTCTTCGCGTCCGTCGAACCCGATCTCGGCCCAGCCATTCACCTGCGCCGCGCCGAATGAGAGGAACGGCTTCGCGACCCCATGGCTCACCGCATCGGTGAACGCGCTGGGAGGCAGCCGCACCACCACCGAGGTCGGGGTGAAGAAGGCGAACATGGCCGGGCCCACGAAATAGGCCTCGGCGCCGAACATTTTCCTGGTCACCACGCGAGGCAGTCCCAGGAGCCTTTGTCTCAGGATGTCGTGCAGGTCGTTCATCGCGTTCCAGTTACCGTGCGGGGAAACGCTGAGAACGTACCGTCCGGCCGGGGGGTTGGTTAGAGCCGAAGATTCA
The DNA here is from genome assembly GCA_035274025.1 of Gemmatimonadales bacterium. Taxonomy (GTDB): domain Bacteria; phylum Gemmatimonadota; class Gemmatimonadetes; order Gemmatimonadales; family GWC2-71-9; genus SZUA-320. The sequence goes on from DATEOL010000206.1 coordinate 5,178, forward strand.
CCGAAGGAGGGCGTCGATCGAGACACCCGCCGTCGCCGCGACGCGCGCGATCGTCTCGCCAATCTTGTTGTTCGGCGTGGATGCGCCGGCGGTGATGCCGATGACCCTGGCCTGGCCGAGCCAGTCACCTTCCACGACATCCCGCTTCTGCTTCACCGGCTGATGCCGGATCGTCCCCGACTCGGCGTCGATGCCCGTCGCGTCCTCGATGTGATAGGTCCGGACACCCAGGGACGCCGCGAGCGCCGCGAGGTGGGTCGTGTTGCTGGAGTTGTACCCGCCCACGACGAGCATCAGGTCGGGCGGATTCTCCAGCAGCTTCATCACCGCGTCCTGCCGCTCCTGGGTCGCCGAGCAGATGGTGTCGAAGGATCGGACCCGATCGGCGGCAGCGTCGGCGCCGTGCCGGCGTGCCACGGCGGCTCGGAACTCCGCCGCGATCGCGAGCGATTCGCCCGCGAGCATGGTGGTCTGGTTGGCGAACCCGACGCGATCGAGATGCCGGGTGAAGTCGAACCCCGGCGACGTGGCCTTCGCGAACCGCTCGGCGAGCGGCGCGGGGTCCCCGCCCTGCTCGACGAAGTCCATCACCAGCTTCGCTTCGTCCATGTTCAGCACCACCAGGAAGCGACCCTCGGGATGCTTCATCACCTGGCTCGCAGTGGCCCGGGTCTCCTCGTGCCAGTACTTGCCGTGGATGATCGCGGTGTAGCCGTCCCGGGCGTAGCTCTCGACCCGCTTCCACACGTTGAGCACCGAGCCGCACGTGGTGTCGACCACCACGCAGCCGATCGCGCGGAGGCGCTGGAAGTCGTGGATGGTGACGCCGAACGCGGGAAGGATGACGACATCGTCCGGCGTGATGGTGGAGAAATCGAACTCGCCCTCGGGGCCATGCCGCAGGAACGCGATGCCCATCTCCTCGAGCCGCGCGTTGACGTGGGGATTGTGGATGATCTCGCCGACCAGGAAGAGTCGCTTGTCGGGGAACTTGGTGCGGGTCTCGTAGGCGTACTCGACGGCTCGATCCACGCCGTAGCAGAAGCCGAACTCGCGCGCGAGACGGAACGTCAGCGGACCCACTTCCAGCGTGTAGTCGCGCTCCCGGATCAGGTCCACCAGCCGACTCGCATAGTCCGCTGTGAGCTGGGGACCGATTTCACCTTTAAGTCCAAAGCCTTTCCGGAAGTACGTCATGGGGGAAGTTTAACGCCTTTCAACATTCGCCAACGCGAACGCGAGCTTGTCCGCGTCCTCCTCGATCTGCTTCGCGATCGGCTTCCCTGCTCCATGTCCCGCTTTGGTCTCGATCCTTATATAGGCGGGACGGGCCCAGGTCGTCATGGCCTGCAGTGTTGCGGCAAACTTGAAGGAGTGCGCCGGGACGACTCGATCGTCATGGTCCGCGGTGGTGATCAGGGTCGCCGGATAGTCGGTTCCCGGCTTGAGGTTGTGGAGCGGTGAGTAGGCCCTGAGCGTCTCGAACTCCGCCTGGCTCGAGTCCGCCGAGCCGTACTCGGTCACCCACGCCCAGCCGATCGTGAAGCGGTGGAATCGGAGCATGTCCATCACCCCGACGGCAGGCAGCGCCACGGCGAACAGATCGGGGCGCTGGGTCATCACCGCGCCTACCAGCAGGCCGCCATTCGACGTCCCCTCGATGACCAGCCGGCTCGGCGTGGTGTACTTCTCCCGCACCAGGAATTCCGCCGCCGCGATGAAGTCAGAAAAGACATTCTGCTTCTTCTCGAGCATCCCCGCCTGGTGCCACGCCTCGCCGTACTCACCGCCACCGCGGAGGTTGGGCTGAGCGTAGACGCCCCCTGCCTCCAGCCACGCGATGCGCTCCGGTGCGAAGGCCGGAAGGAGGTTCACGTTGAACCCGCCGTAGGCGGAGAGCAGCACGGGGTTGGTCCCGTCGAGCGCGATCCCCTTCCGGTGGGTTACGAACATCGGGACCCGGGTGCCGTCCTTGCTCGTGAAGAAGACCTGGCTGGTCTCGCAGGCTGACGGGTCGAAGGTCACCTTCGGCGCCTTGAAGACCACAGTCGCGTTGGAAGCGACCGTCGTCTTCATCACGCTCGAGGGCGTGAGCGCGGACGTAAAGAGGAAGTAAAGGTCGGCGTCCTCCCGCCGTCCCGTCATCCCGCCGACCGTTCCGATCCCCGGCAAGGTGATGTCGCCCCGTGGCGTGCCATCCAGCGCGAAAAGCCGGAGCCGGGACTTTGCGTCTTCCAGATAGTTGATGACGAAATGATTGCCGACCACGCTGACCTGGTCGACGGCACTCTCCTGCTCCGGGATCAGCTCACGCCACCGCGTGGGCTCGGGGTTCCGGATGTCGATGGCGACGATGCGGCCCTTCGGCGCGTCGCGGTCGGTGCGGAAATGAAAGATCGGCCCGTCGTTGGAGAGGAAGGTGTAGCCGGCATCGAACGCGTCGAGGACCGGATGAACCGTCCCCCGCACGGTCGGCGCCTCGGGGTTGCCAAGGTCGAGGACGTGAATGCGATTCCGGCGATCGGTGCCCATCCAGACCGAGATCACCAGCCAATGGCCGTCGTCGGTGACTTCTGGCGCGAAGCCCCAGTCAGGCTGGTCGGGGCGCTCATAGACCAGCACATCGGCGGACTGCTCGGTGCCGACGCGATGGTAATAGAGCTTCATGTTGCGGATCTGCGCCGTCAGCTCCTCTCCCCTGGCAGGTTCGGGATAGCGGCCGTAGAAGAAGCCCTTCCCGTCCTTTGTCCAGCTTGCCTGGGAGAATTTGCTCCAGCGGACGTGGTCGCCGAGATCCTTTCCGTCAGCGACGTCGCGGACCCTGAATTCGTTCCAGTCGGACCCAGCCGCCGCAAGTGAATAGGCCAGCAGCGTGCCCTCTTCGTTCACCGCGACGGACGTGAGCGCGATGGTCCCGTCACTCGAGAGCGTATTGGGATCGAGCAGGACGCGATCGTCGCCGTGCTCGGAGACGCACAGCACATCCTGGTTCTGCAGGCCGTCGTTCCGGAGGAAGAAGAACCTCTGGCCCCGGCGAGCCGGCGGGGACCAGCGCTCGTAGTCGTAGAGCTCGGTCAGCCGCTTGCGAAGGACCTCGCGCTGCGGGAGCCCGCGCAGATAGGCGAACGTCGCCTCGTTCTCCGCCTCGACCCACTCGGCGGTTTCCCTCGAATTGGCGTCTTCCAGCCAGCGATAGACATCGGCGACGCGAGTGCCGTGATAGTCGTCGAAGTGCTGCATCGTCCGTGTCGCGGGAGGCCGTGGACGCCCGTCGTTCACAGCTTGTTCCGCTTCCGTATCAGCCGGCAGTTGCTGTCGGCCCGCTGCAGGGGTACCTGGCTGAAGCTGCCGCTCATGCGGAGCGTGTCGGGTCGATCGAGCGCCTGGAACTTGACGTCGAGTGTTCCCGCGAGCGCCTCGCCGCCCGCGCTGAGGCTGACCTTTCCATTGACTCCCTCGAACGCCGCGATCGATGTGGTCGCGAACCAGCGCGCGGCCATCGAGGCGCCGGGCCGGGATTCGTGGAGCTGGCTGCCCGGGGAAACCAGGTAGTCGGTAGGCTGGACGTTCGCGCTGTCGAGCAGGAAGAGCGCGATGCCTACGCCGGTATCGCCGCGGATCGCGAGCAGTTCAACCTGCCCTGTCTCCGGGCAATGGCTGGCGACCAGTGGCGCAAGGAAGCGTCCGCGCTCCGTCCCACTCCAGACGACATCGAGGTCTCCGGGCTGGACCCCGGGAGCGCGGCTGCAGGCCGCGGCGGCGAGGAGGATCAGGGCATGGCGCATCGGGGATGCAAGCTAACAAAAAAAGGACGGAGCCAGCATCGGCTCCGTCCTTCGTCCGTCCCCGTCCGCTGACTACGAGGCTTGGGCCAGGCGGCTGCGTCCATCCCGGTGGAGACCATACGCCCGAAGCCGCCGCCACAGCGTCGTCCGGCTGATGCCCAGGCCGCGCGCCGTTTCGGCGAGCCGCCAGCCATGGGCATCGAGTGACCGGACGATCGCTTCCTTCTCCCGCTCGGCCAGCGTCGTGGGACCCTCGACCGAGGGGAGAAACATCGCCTCACCCAGCTCGAGGTTGCCGACGCGGAGGGGCTTGAGCCGACCGCCCAGCTGGGCGAGCAGGGGCATCAGCTCTCGCGCCGGGGTGGACAGATCGAACTGCTCGCCGAGGGCGTCCTTGGCGGGCTGGTTCAGGTAGATCACTCGTCCCTGGGCGTCGAAGACGAGCACCCCTTCGCCGAAGGCGTCCAGCAGGCTCTTGGCGAGGGGTGAAAAGACGGATGGCATCGGGGTTGGGGAATCGGCGCTCATGACCTAGTTACGACTCAGGGTGGAGAAGGGTTTCATAATGAGGCGTAGCGAAACATAGGATACAGCGGCTTGGCCGATTGGTCGAGGCCTGTTCAAAAACAAACACTTCGCTAAATTGACTGTCTAGTCAGTCAATATAATGAAAGCGATGAAGCCATGGCTCGAAGAAATTCTGGATCTAGAGTAACACCGGAATCCATTGTGGCTGCTGGTGTTGCCGTCATAATGAAATTAAATTTGACTGACTGGACAGTCGAGTCTGTCGCAGCCCAGGCAGGATGCGCCAAAGGTCTCGTCCTCTACCACTTCAAGTCGAAGGCCGCGCTTCTGGACCGGATTGCCGACCGGGTCCGCCAGCAATTGGGTGAGCGGCAGCTTGCCGCCCTCACGGAGGACCCCAAAGGTGCCCAAGCCCTCGACCGACTCTGGGCAGTCCTGGCGGCGGACGTGAAGGCCGGCTCGTTTGGGCTCTGGGTCGGACTGATGAGTGATTCCCGAACCCGAAAAGCAGCGGCGCGATCCCCTCAGGAAATCGATGGCCTCCTCCAGGCTGCGGCGCTGGCATTAGGCGTTCCCAAGGATTCGTTGGCTCTGCCGCTGATCCCTGCGGTCCTGGATGGGCTCTCGCTTGAGTTGCTGCAGGGGAATGCACCGGCGTCAGTGCAGGAGCGATTTGATGCCTTCTGGCTTGGGGTCCTCTCTGAGACAGGGTAAGGGCCCGACACCTCTCGTTTCGGTTACGTTCCTGATTACGCCGATCGGCCGGCCTCACCTCAGTCACCGGGGAGGATCCAGATGTCGCCAGTGCAGCGCGCCCTGAGTGGCGCCGTCCTCAGCTTCTCACTGCACGACGAGATGCGCATCGTGCGCGACGAGCTGGCATCGGAGCGGGACCGGATCGCACGCACCCTGCTCAAGGACGGCGCGCTCCGCGTCACCCTCGTCGCCCTCAAGCCGGGAGCCCATCTTGGCGCGCATCGCGCCGACGGCCCCATCCTGGTGCAGGTGCTCGAAGGGTCGGTCGAGTTCCACGTCGCGGGCAGCTCCGTACCACTGCCGGAAGGCTCTTTGCTCTCACTCGAGGCCGGCCTGGAGCACAGCGTCAGCAGCGCCGCCGGCGGCATCTTCCTGCTGACCGTGGTCGCGCAAGCCGCGCTACCTCCAGATCTCCGACAGCACCCGGATGAATGAGCCCCCAAGAACCAGCTTGATGGTCTGGTCCGAATACTTCCGCCGGATCAGCTCTTCGGTGAGGTCGAAGAGACGCCTGGGATGGTCCATGCCATCCACGTTCGCCATTCCACCCTCGGTCATGTATGCATGATATCGGGAGAAATTCGGCTGACCGCGGATGTTGTCCAGCTTCCCATCCTTCGGCACCGGGTTCGATCGTCCCTCGAAGTCGAGATCGGAACCGATCCCCACGTGTTCGGCGCCCACCAGCTTGATCAGGTAGTCCACGTGGTCCGCGACGTGAGTCACCGTCACCGGCGGGGCGGGCCGGATCATGAACCGGATGAATGCCACGCCGATCACACCGCCCTTGGCTGCGAGCGCCTTGACGGTCTCGTCGGTCTTGCAGCGCAGGCACTCAGGCAGGAGCGCGCGCGCGGTCGCGTGGGTAAAGATCGGCGGGCGGCTGGCGGCCGCGATGGCGTCCATCGTGGTCTGGTCGGCGCAGTGAGACAGGTCCACCGCCATCCCGACCTGCTCCATCCTCGCCACGATTTCCGCGCCAAACACGGTGAGGCCACCGTCCCGGTTCTCCAGGAACCCGGCGCCCAATCGACTCTGGAAGTTGTAGGTGAGCTGCGCGACGCGCTGGCCCAGCTGGTAGAAGGTCTCGACGTCTGCCGCGGTCCGGAAATGATCAGCGCCCTGGGTGGTGAGGATGATCCCGATCTTCCCGTCGGGGCGCGTGGACGCGACGTCCAGCGGGTCGTCGACCCGGGTGAACCATTCGCTCCGCGAAGCGATGAACCCGTTCCAGTCGGCCCAGAGCTTGAGGCCGCCTTCATAGCTCCCGGCGCCGGTGCCGAGCGCGATCGACTTGACACCCGAGCTCTTCATCCGCTCGAAATCCGCGGCGGTGAAGGTGCCGGGATTCCTCAGCCACTGCGTCGCGCGCGGCGTGCCTTCCTCGCGCAGGTCGGGAAAGGCGAACTGGCAGAGCATGTCCACGACCGGCGATTCGCGGAGGAGCCGGATGGTGCGCTCGGAGTACTCGACGGTCGATCCAGCGAAGGGGCGGTAACGGCTTTTCAGCACGGCGGGTGCGACAAAAGCCGACGCCGCGGCAGTCCCTGCGGCGTTCAGGAAGTAGCGTCGATTCATGTCGGGGGACTGGGTCTCAGGTTTTCCAGTTGGGGGGGCGCTTGCCGAGAAACGCCCCCATCCCTTCGGCGGCGTCGTCCATCGAGAGGTTCCGCACCATGGTGGCACCCGCGGTGCCGTAGGCCTCCCCGAGCGGCTGGTCGATCTGCTCGTAGAAGGTACGCTTGCCGACCTCGATCACCGTGGCACTGCGTCCCAGGATGACCTGTACGTAGCGGTCGATCTCCTCGTCCAGCTGGTCCAGCGGAACCACCCTGTTCACCAAGCCCCACTCGAGCGCCGTCTTCGCTTCGAAGAGCTGCCCGGTGAGCAGCATCTCCATCGCCCGCTTCCGGTTGATGTTCCGGCCCACGCCAACCGCCGGGGTCGAGCAGAACACGCCGATGTTGACCCCGGGCAGCGCGAAGGTGGCGTTCTCCGACGCGACGGCGAGGTCGCACATCGAGACCAGCTGGCACCCGGCCGCGGTCGCGATGCCGTGCACCCGCGCGATCACCGGCTGGGGCAGTCTGGTGAGGTCGACCATCATCCGGCTGCACTCCCCGAACAGGCCTTCCTGCCACAGCTCCTGCCCGGCGTGCGTAAGCATCTCCTTCAAGTCGTGCCCCGCGGAGAAGCCTTTCCCCGCCGCCGCCAGGATCACGACCCGCGCCGTCCGGTCTTCGGCGAGCGTGGCGAGCTCGGCCTGGAGCGCGGTGATCATCTCGCGTGACAGCGGGTTGTAGCGCTCGCCGCGGTTGAGCGTGAGGGTCACCACGCCACCGTTACGCGTGTTCAGGACGTAGGGTTGGTCAGTCATGCAATCACCGTCATTCAATAGCGGACGAGGATTTTGCCCGGTCGCGGAGGACGAATTTCTGGATCTTGCCCGTGGACGTCTTCGGCAAGGGTCCGAAGACGAAGCTCCGGGGAATCTTGAACCCGGCCATGCGCTCGCGGCAGTGCGCCACCAGCTCCTCCTCGGTCACCGACGCGCCCTCCTTGAGCTCGACGTACGCGCAGGGCGTCTCGCCCCACTTGGAATCGGGCCTGGCCACGACGCCAACCGCGAGCACGGCGGGGTGATGGTAGAGCGCGTCCTCCACCTCGAGCGACGAGATGTTCTCGCCCCCGGAGATGATGATGTCCTTGGACCGGTCCTTCACTTTCATGTAGCCGTCGGGATGCAGCACCGCGAGGTCGCCGGAGTGGAACCAGCCGCCGGCGAACGCGGCCCTGGTCGCCTTCTCGTTCTTGAGATAGCCCTTCATGGTCATGTTCCCGCGGAACATGATCTCGCCCATCGTCTCGCCATCAGCCGGCACTTCCTGCATGGTCTCGGGATCCATCACCGTCGCGGCTTCGCACGACGGGTAGCGAATCCCCTGGCGCCCGTTCAGCCTGGCGCGCTCGGCGGGAACCAACGCCTCCCATTCATCGTGCTTCACGCAGACCGTGGCCGGTCCGTACACCTCGGTGAGCCCGTACACGTGGGTGATCTCGATGCCCGCCGCCTCGGCGGCCGCCAGCGTCGCCGCCGGGGGAGCGGCACCCGCGACAAATGCCCGAACCTTGTGGTTGATGCCGGTCCTGAGCTCTGGAGGTGCACTAAGGATGGTGTTGTGCACGATCGGCGCGCCGCAGAAGTGCGTCACCTTGTGCTTCCGGATCGCGTCGAAGATCGCTGCCGCCTCGACCTTCCGGAGACAGATACTGGTCGCGGCCACCGCCGCGAGCGCCCAGGGGAAGCACCAGCCGTTGCAATGGAACATCGGCAGGGTCCACAGATAGACCGGGCTCCGCGGCATCCCCCACACCACGTTGTTGCCGAGCGAGGCGAGATACGCGCCCCGGTGATGGAACACCACGCCCTTGGGGTCACCCGTGGTCCCCGAGGTGTAGTTGAGCGCGATCGCGTCCCACTCATCGTCCGGCAGCTTCCAGGCGAACTGCGGATCGCCCTGGCTGAGCAGTGTCTCGTAATCGATGCTGCCGAGCGAATTGCCGGGTCCCTTGTACGCCGGGTCATCGACGTCGACGACGAGCGGGTTCACCTTCGCCTTCTCGAGCGCGGCCGACATCGTGGCCGAGAATTCGCGGTCGGTCAGGACGACACTGGCCTCGCCGTGGTCGAGGATGAAGGCAATGTTGGCCGCGTCAAGCCTGGTGTTGAGGCAGTTGAGCACCGCCCCCGACATCGGCACCCCGAAATGGCACTCGTACATCTCCGGCGTGTTCGAGAGCATCACGGCAACGGTGTCACCCTTCCCGACGCCGTGTTTGATGAGCGCCGAGGCAAGCCGGCGGCATCGCGCGTACGTCTCGGCCCAGGTGTACCGGCGCTCGCCATGGATGATCGACGGATGCGACGGCGCCGCCTGGGTCGCCCACTCGATGAACGGCAGTGGTGACAACGCCGCGTAGTTCGCGGCGTTCTTGTCGAGCCCGGTCTCGTAGCGGTTGCTCATGGGCGGCGGAAGTGGGCGGAACGCGTGTGGCATGCGGGTTGGCGGCCGAGGCAGGGGAGCTCGCCTCCGATAAAGCCATCCGCATAAGTCGGTCGCGTGGGGAGTTGGGGCGTGCGAGGCGGACAACTTATGGGGATAGCTTTATCGGAG
>DATEOL010000207.1:0-6046 GCA_035274025.1 Gemmatimonadales bacterium
GACCAGCTTTTCTTCGCTGCTGAGACCCTCCGCGACCGGTGCCGGGGTCGGGGCTGGAGCTGCCTTGGGTGTGACCGGCTGTTTCATTGCGTCCGTCCTGCCTGCCATGCGTGATCCTTTGTGTTCGTCCTGCACGCCCGCGCTCCTCCTGGCCTACGTCCCGGGATGCCCCCGGGGTGATTCGAACACCCGGCCTACGGTTTAGGAAACCGCCGCTCTATCCACCTGAGCTACGGGGGCGAAACCTCTAAAGCTAATCACAGCTTCGGGTTCCCAGAAGTGGCGGGCAGTCGGGCCAGCGGGCAGGCTGGTAGTGACGTCCAGGCTGAGAACAACCCACTAACCCACTACTCGAAAACCACTTCCCGTTTCCTCTTCTTCCGAAATCTCGGTCATTTCCACGTTCGTTACTCTCGCGGATCGTGGTCCCACCGCCAGTTTCTCCGCCAACCGGCTCAACTGTGGCTCCTCGCCCCACGCCCGGACCTCGACGTCCCCGTTCTCGAGATTCCGGGTCCAGCCCGTCAGCTCGAGCTCCTGGGCGCGCCGCAGGACGAAGTACCGGAACCCGACCCCCTGAACCCGGCCGGTGACGAGGAAGCGACGTCCTATGCGGCGGGCGCCCGGCGGTGACGGATCCATTCAACCACCAGGGGGATCAAGGAGACTCCGATGATGCCGAGGACGACCAGGCTGAAGTTCTCCCGAACGAACGGCAGGTTGCCGAAGAAGTAGCCGGCGGTGACGCAGAGGGTTACCCAGAGCACGGCACCCACCACGTTGTACGCCAGGAAACGCCCGTACTGCATCCGGCCCACCCCCGCCACGAATGGCGCGAAGGTCCGGACGATGGGAACGAACCGGGCCAGGATGATCGTCTTCCCGCCGTGCTTCTCGTAGAAGGCCTCGGTCCGCTTGAGGTAGTCCTGCCGGAGCCAGGGGACCTTCCCCGAGAAAGCTTTGGGACCAACCCAATGCCCGATCCAGTAGTTCACTCCGTCGCCCACGACCGCTGCCAGGATGAGCAGCACGGTGAGCAGGAACGGATCGAGGGAACCGAGCGCGGCAAACGTTCCCGCCGCAAAGAGGAGCGAATCGCCCGGCAGGATCGGCGTCACCACCAACCCGGTCTCGGCGAACACGATCAGGAACAGGATCAGGTAAGTCATTCCGCCGTAGTTGCGGATGATCTCCTGAAGGTGATCGTCGATGTGGAGGATGAAATCGATGAGGTGCGTCAGGATTTCCATCAGAACCCATGTCGACCGAGGAGGGGTACGAACCTCACGTCGGCCGCGACGGTTTCCCGGTAGTTGTCCCCTTCCCGTTCGACCAGGACCAGCTGCTGCGTCTCACCCGCCCCAACCGGGATCACCATCCTGCCGCCGGGTGCGAGCTGCTCCTTGAGCGGCTGGGGGATTCCGGGAGCCGCGGCCGCCACGAGGATCGCGTCGAACGGTGCGCACGATCGCCAGCCGAGCGTGCCATCACCCACGAGGACCGTTGCGTTGGTCACGCCGGCCTGGTCCAGCACTTCCTTGGCTGCGTAGGCCAGCGACGCGACGCGCTCGACGGCGAACACATGGGAGGAGAGACGCGCGAGGAGCGCGGTCTGGTATCCGGAGCCGGCGCCGACCTCGAGTACCCGCTCCTTGCCCTTGAGCTGGAGCAGCTCGAGCGAGCGGGCCTGGACCCAGGGCTGCGAGATGGTTTGCCCCGAGGCGATCGGGAGCGCCGAGTCCTCGTAGGCGCGATGCCGCACACCGGGCGGCACAAAGAGATGGCGGGGCACCGCGCTGATCGCGCGCAGCACCGCGAGATCCTTGATTCCCTTGGCCTGGAGCTGCTCGACCAGGCGGCTCCGGTAGCCGCCGTAACTGTCGCCGCCTAGGTCTCGAGTTGCCATCCGCGGACCGTCTCGAGAAGGGGATAGTTGGTGAGATCCATATGCAGCGGCGTGATCGATACGTACCCCTGCTTCACCGCCTCGTGATCGGCGTCGGAGCGCCCGGTCCAGGTGATGGAGCCGCCACCGATCCACAGGACGTCGCGTCCCCAGGGATCCTTCATCCGGGTGATCGACTCGGTGAAGTAGCGGCTGCCAAGCCTGGTGACCTTGACGCCCTTGACCTGGTCCGGCGGGCAGCCTGGGACATTGATGTTGAGCACCATGTCGCGGGGGAAGTTTTCGACGTCAGTGATCTGCCGGACCAGCCCGTCGATGAGTCCCTGGTATTCCTTGATCGACTCGTCGTTGCGGCTGGCGAAGGAGAACGCGATGCCGGGAATTCCCAGCGTGACCGCCTCCATCGCCACCGAGACGGTGCCCGAGTAGAGCACGTCCTCGCCCATGTTCGGCCCGTGGTTGACCCCCGAGAACACGAACTTCGGGCGCTCCGGCATCAGCGAGCCGACCGCCACGAGCACACAGTCGGTGGGCGTGCCGTCCACCTGGTAGGACCCGTCGTGGCGCAGCCTGGGGCGCAGGGGACGATGCAGCGTCAGCGAATGCGAGGTGCCGCTCTGTTCCCGGTCCGGTGACACGACCGTGACCTTTCCGACCTTGCTCGCGGCCTCCGCCAGGACGGCGATGCCAGGGGCGAAGACGCCGTCGTCGTTGCTCACGAGGATGTGCATGCGGTGGAATCTACTTACCGTCGAGGGCGTCCAACGCGCGCTGCACCATCGCGCGCAGCTCGCGCAGGGTTTCCACCGACGCGGCCGAGCGCGCGGCCGACTTGAGCTCGCCGTTCTTGCGATAGGTCTCGAGCCGGAGCCTCGCGCCCTCGATGGTGAACTTCTCGGTGTACAGCAGGTGCTTCACCAGCAGGATCAGCTCGACCTCCCTGCTCCGGTACACCCGATTCCCGGACCGGTTCTTCGCCGGGCTCAGGATCCGGAACTGGCTCTCCCAGTAGCGGAGGACGTGGGGCTTGAGGTCGGTGAGCGCGCAGACCTCACCGATGGAAAAGAACTCCTGGGCGGGATGCGGGCCGGTCATGCCGGTTGCTCCGACTTGAGGGCGCGTTCCATGAGGTCACTCACAGCCTGCTTGACGGGTTTGCCATCGAAAAGCACCGAGACCACCTGGGCGGTGATGGGCAGCTCCACGCCGGCCTTCTGCGCAAGGGCGAGGGCCGCCTGGGCGGCGTTTACGCCTTCGACCGCCGAACGGTGCGCCGCGGTCCACTCGGCGAGCGATTGCCCCTGGCCGAGCGCGACGCCAAGCGATCGATTGCGACTCAATCCCCCGGTACAGGTGAGGACCAGGTCGCCCAGACCGGCAAGCCCCGCAAAGGTCCGCTCATCCGCTCCGAGGGCCACGCCGAGCCGGGTCATTTCCGCCAGGCCGCGCGTGAGGAGCGCGGCGCGGGGATTGTGCCCCAGTCCCAGGCCGTCGAGAACGCCGGACGCGATGGCGATCACGTTCTTGAGTGCTCCCCCCACCTCGACGCCGGTCACGTCATCGCTGGTGTAGACCCGGAGATGCGGCGACGCGAACAGCGTCTGGGTTTCTTCCGCGGCCGCTTCCTCGAGGGAGGCGGCCACCACCGCCGTGGGCTGGCGGCTCGCGACTTCCTCGGCAAACGACGGGCCCGAGAGCATCACGTAGGGCCGGCCCGGGAGTGCGGCCTTCACGACGCCGGAGAGGAACGTGAGTGTTCCGAGCTCGATTCCCTTGCTGCTGTTGACCAGGATCGCGGACTTTGAAATCACGCTGCCCGCCGCCTCGAGCACGGAACGTGTCGCGTGACTTGGCACCGAGTTGAGCACCACTGCCGCACCGCGCGTTGCCCGGGCGAGGTCACTCGTGGCCCGCAACGATTGCGCGAGTCCGTGTCCGGGGAGGAACCCGTCGTTCCGATGGCTGTCGTTGATTTCCGCCACGACCGCGCCGTCGCGGGCCCACAGCACCACGTCAGTCCCGCTTCGGGCGAGGTGATCGGCGAGCGCAGTGCCCCACGCCCCGCCACCCAGGACGGCGACCCGCGTCACGCGGCCCGTCCGAAGCGGTGCTCGGTTCCCTTGAGCAGCCGCTGGATGTTGGCCCGATGGAGCAGGATGATCATCGCGGCCAGGAGGGCGAAGGGCAGCAGGAGGTCATGCTTGGCCGGATAGATGAGCCAGAGCGCCGGCACCAGCGCGGCCGCGGCGACGATGCTGCCCAGCGACACGTAGCCGGAGACCTTCACGATGACGGCCCAGATGGCGATGGCCACGAGGGCGGCCCACGGGGCGAGCCCGAGCAGCACTCCTGCGCCGGTCGCAACGCCTTTCCCGCCCTTGAAATTCACGAATAGCGAAAACACATGGCCGAGCACCGCGGTAACTCCGAGCGCGAGTGCCATGAGGTCGCCGCCGCCGGCACGCGGCCCGAACACCAGGACAGGAACGGTTCCCTTGGCCACGTCGATGACCGCTGCCGGGAGTGCCCAGCGCCAGCCCAGCTGCCGGAACAGGTTCGTCGCGCCGAGGTTGCCGCTGCCAAGCGTTCGCAGGTCCTGGCCCTTGACCAGCCGCACCACGATCCAGCTCGTCGGAAGCGAGCCGAGCAGGTAGGAGGCGAGGAACCAGGGCCATGCGGTCACCGGCGTCCGTCGCCCCGCGCCTTGCTGTGGCTGCCGGCGCCCCGGGCCGTGAACCTCAGGCGGAGCGGTGACCCGGTGAACTTCCAGGCGGCGCGGAAGCCGTGCGTCAGGTAGCGCTGGTACGATTCGGGCACGTCCTCAGGCCGGTTGCTCACGATCGCGAACAAGGGCGGCGCGGTCCCCACCTGCGAAGCGTAGAGCAGCTTCACCTCTTCGCCCGGCTTCTGCGGCGGCATCTGCCGCAGGATCAGCTCCTCCAGAACCTTGTTGACTTCCGCCGTCTTGATCCGCTCATGGCGCCCGTCGGCCACTTCGAGGATCAGGTCGAAGAGCTTTCGCGCCCGCAATCCGGTGAGCGCGGACACGTAGACGAACGGCACGTATTCCAGAAACGGCGCCTTCTCCACGATCTCGGCCTGGCCTCGCGCGGCCGTGTTGCTGTCTTTCTCCTCGATCAGGTCCCACTTGTTGACGGCGACGATGAGGCCGGCGCCGCGATCCCAGGCCTCGGTCGCGATGCGCAGGTCCTGCACGTGCATGCCGACCGCGGCATCGACGACGAGCACGCACACATCGGCGCGCTCGATGGCCTGCTGGGTGCGGATGGTCGAATAGAACTCGACGTCGTCGTCGACCTTGCTCTTCCTTCGGAGGCCGGCGGTGTCGATGAAGACCAGCGTGCGGTCGTGATAGCGGAGCGGCGTGTCGACCGCGTCACGCGTGGTCCCCGCTTCGGGAGACACGACGTAACGATCTTCGCCCAGGAGCTTGTTGGCGAGCGAGCTCTTGCCGACGTTGGGCCGGCCGACGATCGCGACCTGGACTGCGTCAGTGTCCTCGCTCGGGCTGGGCTCCGGCAGGGCCCCGACCACGGCATCGAGGAGGTCGCCACTCTGCTTCCCTACCGCGGCCGAAACGCCGATCGGTTCGCCAAGCCCGAGCTGATAGAAGTCGGCCAGCGCGGCATCATCCGGAAGGTTGTCGAGCTTGTTGACCGCGACGAGCACCTTGCGGCGGGAGCGACGCAGCTTCTCCGCGATCGCCTGGTCGACCGGGTGGAGACCTTCCCTGCCGTCGACCACGAAGACGATGAGGTCGGCCTGCGAGAGCGCCGCCTCGACCTGTTTCCGGATCGACCTGTCCATCGCCTCGGATGAATCCGGGACGAGGCCGCCGGTGTCGACCAGCCAGAAGCGGCGGCCGGCCCAGTCCCCCTCGCCGAAATGGCGGTCGCGAGTGGTCCCGGCGCGATCGGAGACGATCGCGGGGCGACCGCCGAGGAGCCGGTTGAAAAGCGTGCTCTTCCCGACGTTCGGGCGGCCGATGATGGCGACAGTAGGGCGGCTCATGCGGCCATCTCCGGGGCGGCGTCGACGAACGTCTTGCTCAGCTTCACGGGCATGGTGACGAGATCGGCGAGCGATTCGAACGGCAGGTCATCGAGGAAGAGTCCCGCG
>DATEOL010000208.1:0-2509 GCA_035274025.1 Gemmatimonadales bacterium
GCCCTATGCCCATGAGGAACAGCTGCAGGAGTTCTACGCGCCCTACGACTGGACCGGCGCCGAGTACGACTTCATCAAGGAACGGATCAAGGCCTTCGAAAGCCTGGCCACGTATTCCTCCGAAGGCGTGACGCTGACGACGGAAGCTGGCTCGGCGCTGCTCCTTTCCAACGTCGTCTCGGCGAACATCTTCGACGTGCTGGGCGTGCACCCCCTGCTGGGCCGGACCTTCAAGGAGGGAGAGGATCGCCCCGGCGCCGAACCGGTCGTCGTGCTCAGCTGGGGCACCTGGCAGCAGGAGTTTGGTGGTGACCCGAACATCCTCGGCAAGCGGATCGTCCTCGCCGGGGTGACCAACACGGTCATCGGGGTGATGCCGCGCGGTTTCTACTTTCCCTCGCCGGACTTCCGGATCTGGCAGCCGCTCAACCTCGATCCCGCGTCCAACATCTACAACAACAACGGCTGGCTGGTGCTCATGGGGCGGGCACGCGCCGGCATGAGTGCCGCGCAGCTCAACGACGAGGTCCAGTCGATCGCCCGCGACCTGGGCCAGCGGTTCACCTATCCCGATGCGTGGGATCGCTCGAAAAACGCGTCGATCACGCCGCTCCGCGAAAGCATGCTCGGGAACGTAAAGCCCGCGCTGCTCCTGCTGCTGGGCGCGGTCACCGTGCTGCTCCTCATGGCCTGCGTCAACGCCGCCGCGCTGATCCTCGCGCGCACCACCGACCGCACGTCGGAGATCGTCCTTCGCACCGCGCTGGGCGCCGGACGCGGGCGCCTGGCCCGGCAGATCCTGGTGGAGTCGGTGACCCTGTCACTGGTGGCCGGCGCGGCGGGCGCGGTCCTCGCGGTCGCGCTGTTCAGGACGCTGGTCGCGAGCCTGCCGCTGCAGAACGGATTCGGTAGCGCGGTCACCATGGACTGGACGACCTTCGCCGCGGCCTTCGGTCTTGCCTTGCTGGTTGGCCTCGCCGTGTCGGCGATCCCGATCCGTCACCTGCTGCTGGGCCGGCTCTCGGGCGTGAGCGGCGAGCGCGGTGACGCCGTCGCGAAGGGGGGAGCCGGCCGCGCCCACGCGGCGCTGGTAACGGCGGAGGTGACGCTCGCGGTGCTGCTGGTGGCCGGCGCGATGCTCCTGGTGCGCTCGGTGACGCGGCTGTACGCGCTCGATCCCGGCTTCGAGTCGAGCGGCGTCGTCACCGTGGACCTGGTCACGAGTCCGGAGCAGATGAATGCCACGGTGCGGCGCGACTTCTATCGTCGCATCCTGGAGCGGGCCGCGACGCTGCCGGGTGTGCAGAGCGTCGGCATGACCAATCGGCTTCCGGTGCGCGACCGGGGCTGGCAGGGACCGGTGCGGGTGGAAGGGCGACCCGACCTGGAGGGAAACGCCCGTCCCACCGGGGTCTATCGCTACAACACGCCGGATTATTTCCGCACCCTCGGTATGGATATCAAACTGGGGCGCGGCATCGAGGCGGGCGATCGCGAAGGCGGACAGAAGGTCGTGGTGATCAGCGAGGGCTTCGCCCGGAAGATGTGGCCCAACCAGGATCCGCTCGGCCGCCACATCTGGTCCGGCGTTGCGGGCGACACCTCGGCGCTGACGGTCGTCGGGGTGGTGGAAGAAACCCGGATGTTCAGCATGACCGGCGAGAACCCGATGGTCCTCTACCTGCCGCACGAACAGGTGCGAGACCCGGGTGAAGGCATCATTCTGGTGCTCCGCACCAGCGGCAATCCGGGTACCGTGATCGCGGGTGTGCGAGGACTGGTGCGCGAGCTCGATCCGCGCGTTGCCGTCGACCGCGCAGGCACTATGGACGATGTCGTGAAGACAGCGCTCGCCGAGCCGCTTCGGCTCCGCTTCTTCCTCACCCTCTTCGGCGGGCTCGCGCTGGTCCTTGGCACCGTGGGAGTCTACGGCGTGGTGTCGTACTCGGTCGCACGGCGGCGGGGGGAATTCGGCATCCGCATGGCGCTCGGTGCCGCGCCCGGCAAGGTCCTCGGCCACGTTGTTGCGCGGGGCATGATGCCCGTGGCACTTGGCGTCGGCGTGGGGCTCGCGGGATCACTGGCGCTTTCGCGACTGCTCACCCGCTTTCTCTACGAGATCGCGCCGACCGATCCCGCGAGCCTCAGCATGGCAGGATTGGCGCTTCTATCGGCGGGTGTTCTGGCCGCACTGGTCCCCGCGTGGCGCGCCGGTAAGGTGAGTCCGGTTGAGGCACTGCGGGCTGAGTGAACAGCCATTTCAGATTCCAGATTTCAGATTTCAGATTCCAGATCGATGTTGTCACCTCTGGAATCTGAAATCTGAAATCTGGAATCTGAAATGGCTGTTCAGTCCCTCGAGCTTCTTCGGCTTCGCCATCAGCGATCGACGGCCCGCGCCTTGAGATCGGCGAGCTGGCGGTCCATTTCCTCCGGCAATCCGAGCGTGTCGCTGATGGCGGCGATTTCCTCGGCGCGGCGCCATTCGTCCTCCAGCATCGACAGCTCA
>DATEOL010000209.1:0-3482 GCA_035274025.1 Gemmatimonadales bacterium
TCGGTGCGCGCGCACCTGGCGTCGCGCGACTGGTGCTGCGCGACGTGGTGCAGGTCGTGCTTCTCGGAACACTCGCCGCGGTCCCGGCTGCATTCATCCTGGCGCGGTACGTCAGGAGCCAGCTCTACGGAGTCGCTCCCAGCGACTCGCTCACGATCCTCGGCGTCGCGATCCTGCTCGCCTGCGTCGTCGCCCTCGCCTGCATCGCCCCGCTGCACCGTGCGTTTCGCACCAGTCCGATGACAGTCTTGCGCGAGGACTAGCGGGGCACGGAGCACGCAGCACAGGGTCATCCCGAGCGCAGCGAAGGATCTTCTGGCGATCAGCAAGCTTCCAAGCGACTCCGATGAAGTACCGGATCGCCGTGCGGGATCCTTCGCGCGCGCTTGCGCGCGGCTCAGGATGACACCGCCACCCCGCCCGCCCGCCAGTGGCTAGATTGGAAATGCCACAAGGAGGCCCGCATGTCGAAGGAGCTGATACGCATGAACAGTGATGAAGCCAAACAGGAGATGAAGTCCCGCTGGGACAAGTTGATCGAGGACCTGCAGCGGGAGCGGGATGAAATCCGGGTGAGGCTCAATCTTGCCCGCAAGGAAGCCGACGCCGAGCTCGACAAGCTCGACGCCCGGATCGAGGACTTCAAGGCGCGCTCGAAGGACGCCCGCAATGTCGCGGACTCCGCGCTCGATGACATCGAGGCCGCCGCCAAGAAGCTGTGGGACGAGATCCGGGCGGGGTTTGACCGGGTCCGGAAGACCTATACAGACAAGGAATGAGAGGGATCTGGCTGGCCCAGGCCGCCGTCGAGTACATTCTCATCATGGTTACTCAGGCGGCGGCATTCCTGGGCTCAGCACTTCGCAGCCTGGGCCAGTTCGTCTCCACCCCGCGCGGCATCGTCGTCGCGGCGATCGTGGTGGGGTTCCTCGCGCTGTCCCTGATGTGGCGGAAGCCTCCGCGGATGTAAGCCGTGTGACGCGAGCGGTGAGACGTGAGACGGTCGCGCCCGTTCAGATCCAGGAAAAGGCGGCCGGGTCGAATCCTGCCGATGCGCGCACCAACCGTTCGTAGACTGCCCTTCCTCCATCGCCATTGGTGAACACGACAATCCCGTCCTTCGCGGCGGGATCCACGATCACGAAGTTCTTGTAGCCCGGGTTGTCGCCCCAATGCCAGATGAGTGTCTGGTTGTCACGGGCTTCGAGTCCCCAACCCAGAGCCCATCCAAGCGATTGACGAACAACGATCTGGCGAATGAACATCCCCTGACGCAGATCCATTCGTAGTGGCCCGGGCACGGCTCCCGTCACGACCGTCAGGAACTTCGCGTAATCGTTCGCGGTGGTGCGGAGGCTCCCCGCCGCATTCGGCATGAGCATCACGGGGAGCGCGTTGGGCGGCGGCGGGCCCATCGGTGCCACGGCCTGCCCGCCCCGGCGATGACCCACCGCGCGATTGGGCTCCGGTTCCGGCAGCGGTTCGTAGCTCGAGCGTGACATGCCGAGCGGACCGAAGACGCGCTCCTTGGCGAGCACGGTCAGGGTCTTACCGGTGAGCTTCTCGACCACGCGCTGGAGCTCGAAGTACCCTTCGCCCGAATACTGCCAGCGCTCCCCCGGCGTGAACTCGGGTGCCAGCGCCTGGGTGTCGTTGAATCGCCAGTTGCGGTAGCCGGTGGTGTGGCTCAGCACGTGACGCGTCGTGATCATTGCCGCCAGGGCATTGCCCGGGACATAGGGCGCGCCGAGATACTCGTCCAGCGGCTTGTTGAGGTCGGCCAGTCCATCCTGGACCAGCAGGTGCACCAGGTAGGAAAAAACCGGCTTGCTGAGCGACGCGGCCTCGAAGACGGTGCTCGCGTTGACGGCTGGAGACCCGTCACCATCCGTTCTTCCGAAACCGTCCGACCAGGTGATGTCGCGGCCGGAGACAATTGCAGCCGACAGGCCGGGAGTTGTTGCGAGGTCCATCAACTTCGGCAGGTCTTTGAGGAATGTCTCTGGCGGCCTTCCGAAAGTGCGACGGGCAGGCGGTCGGACGGGCCGAGGACGGACCGACGGACCGACGGGCAGACGGGCAGCTACCGCGACGCCAGCCAGGGCAACAAAGTCCCGCCGGAGCATCTGCCCGTCAGCCCGTCAGCCCGTCTGCCCGTCTACCTCTCACCGATTTCGCGAAGCTCCACATCACCTGAGAACGACTCGACCCGTATCCGCGCCGAGCCATCGCCGATCGTGCCATCGAGCCGCGACCGCTTCGTGTACCGGCTCGTCGCCTTGGTCGTGATCGGGAAGCTGGTGTGGAAGTCGCCGCTGAAGGTGGCACCCGACACCTGCGCGCCGGCGTTCTTCGGGATCCGCATGACCACGTCACCGGAGAGCGTCTTCATGTCGTAGTCGCCGCCCTTGCGGATCTCGCCGCTGAAGTCGACGTCGCCGCTCACCGTCTCGGCCACCACTTCATCGGCGTTGACCTGGATGAGCTCGACGTTGCCCGACACCGTCACCGCCTCGACGATCTTGCCGGTCACGTCGTTCAGGATCACGTCACCCGAGACGCTGCGGGCCTCGGTCTCACCGCGAATGCCCGAGCCGTTCACGTCCCCGC
Source organism: Gemmatimonadales bacterium (assembly GCA_035274025.1). Lineage (GTDB taxonomy): Bacteria > Gemmatimonadota > Gemmatimonadetes > Gemmatimonadales > GWC2-71-9 > SZUA-320. The sequence goes on from DATEOL010000209.1 coordinate 2,611, forward strand.
TCACGGTGCCGACGCGCAGGTTGGTATTGGCGGGGACCTTCACGGTGAAGTTGACCTGGGTGTCGTTGTTGTCCCAGTTCGAGCCGTTGTGACGGTGGGAGTGCCGCCGGTTGCCGTCCCAGTCGCAGTCGCCGTCGTTGTCGTCGCTGCCGGGGTAGAGCACGCAGATCTCGATGCCCTCGTCGGTCGAGACCTGGCGCACCACCACGTCCTCCGGGTCACCGTGACGGCCGGGGCGCTTCACCGCCGTCACCGTGGCCTGGCTGCCCGAGGTGGGCTCGACCCGGATGTCACCACTGATGTTCTTCACCACCAGCCGCTTGCCCGAAGGGATCGCGCCTGACCAGGTGAAGTCCTGCGACTGCACCGAGAGCGCCCCGAGCACCACCATCGTGAGTGCCAGCATTTACTCCTCCTCCCTGGTCCGGTTGCGAATCTCCGAAGGCCGCACGAGGCGGATATCACCGCTGAAGGTTTCGAGCTCGACCGAGGCCCCGCCGGCGCCGAGCCTGAACTCCTGCCGGCGGCGGCTGGAGCGCTCGCTGGCGGGGAGCGAGAAGCTGGCCGTCACGTCGCCGTTCCCGGTGGCGGTCCGGATGTACGCGCTCGAATTCTCCGGCACGCCGATCACCATGTCGCCGCTGTGGGTCAGGAAACTGTACGTGCCGTCGGCCTTGAGGGTGCCATCGAAGCGCACATCGCCGCTCACGGTCTGGGCTTCGACCCGCTTGCCGTCGATCCGCGACAGGGTGACGCTGCCGCTCACCGTCTCGGCGACCACGTCACCCACCACGTCGCTCACCTCGACGTCCTCGGAGACCGAGCGGAGGTCGAGACGCCCGCGCGCGCCGGCAACCGTGATCTTGCCGTTC
>DATEOL010000210.1:0-4753 GCA_035274025.1 Gemmatimonadales bacterium
ACCGCAGGCGGATGGCCGCGCCGTCCACCTTCCACTCCTCGACCCGCGCCGTGAGGTGGGACCGAAGCGCCTGGGTGACCACAGCGAGCCGCGCTCCCGGAGGCAACCTCAGTCCGACTACGATCTCACCCAGGCCGAAAGTTCCTGCCGGCTTAGTCCTGATCGATCGGAGCGAAGCGCTGAACCGTTCGAACTCCGCTCCGGGGCGTCCTTCGTTCCGGGACATGACGAATTCCTGGACTGCCTGCCACAGCTCGACCGTCCGCTCCGCCGGGAGAGGGACCTGTCCGGCGGAATGTGCGAAGGGAACGCGGACCCGCACGCGGACCTCGACCGATCCGCGGTATCCCAGGGTGATGCGATCCCACCGACTGGGCTCACCTACGACCGCGGCGACAGGTAGAGGTTGTGATCCCCACGTCTCCACCACGTGCCTGGCCCCGCGGCTGGTCCAGTATTCCTCCTCGACCGCCCCGACGACGGTCACCCGCCAGCCTTCCGGAATATTGGCCCGCGCCGCGGCGACCGCGAACGCCGTGAGCGGCCCCTTCGCGTCGACCGTGCCTCGGCCGTAGAGCTTCCCATCTTCGATGCGAACCGGGACTTCGCCCGGAAAGGTATCGATGTGTCCGAGGAGCAGGATCACGCGCGGCCCCGTGCCGCGTGAGCCGACCGCATTGCCGGCGCCATCGACCGCCGACTCGAACCCGTGCTCCCCCATCCACTTCACCAGCAGGGCCGATGCGTTCCCTTCCTGGCGGGAGGGACTCGGGGTCGCCACCAAAGACTGGAGCAACTCGAGCGCGTCAGTCACCGCGGAGCGTTTCGCTGATGGCGTCGAGTGCTGCGTCGAGGTCGCTCTCCGGAATGTTGAGCGGCGGAAGCAGGCGGAGCACATTGAGCCCGGCAGGCAGCGCCCATACGCCGCGCTCCATCAGTCGTTCGATGACCGGAGCGACTTTCCCCTTGAGCTCGATGCCGATCATCAGTCCGCGGCCGCGAACGGCGCGGACCTGCGCGCTTTCGATCGCGCGCAATCGCGCGATCGTCTGGTCCCCCAGCCGGGCCGCGCGCTCCGCCAGGTTCTCGGCGGTCATCGCTTCCATCGCGGCGACGCTCGCGGCGGCGACCAGTGGCGCGCCCGCGAACGTGCTGCCGTGGAGGCCCGGCTCGAAGCCACCCAGCTCACGCCGCCAGACCGCGGCGCCGAGCGGAAGCCCCCCGCCCAGCGCCTTGCCGAGGACGATGATGTCCGGGTTGAGGCCGTGCCAGGCGGAGGCGAACCAGCGACCGGTCCGGCCGAATCCGGTCTGGATCTCGTCGATGATAAGGAGCGCGCCGCGATCGCGCGCGAGCCTCTCGATGCCCTTGAGGAACTCCGTCGTCCCCTCGTGGACGCCGCCTTCACCCTGAACGACCTCGACGATCACCGCCGCGGTATCATCGCCGATCTTCGACTCCGCCGAAGCCAGATCGTTGTAGGTGGCGTGGGCGAAGCCGGGCACGAGAGGCGCGAACTTGTCGCGGCGCGGGGATGGAGCGGTGGCCGTCAGGGCGCCAAAGGTCCGGCCGTGGAACCCGCGGGTGAAGGCGACCACGCCGGTCCGGCCGGTCCGGATCCTCGCGAACTTGAGCGCTGCTTCGATGCCTTCGGCACCCGAGTTGGCCGCCGCGATGCGGCTGAGCGGCCCCCGGTCGGTGTCGGGGAACTCACGACCAAGGAACTCGACGAGCGCGGAGAACCAGCGCGCCCGCATGTCGTTCGAGGCGCTCTCCGTGAGCATGACGATGCGCCCCGCCTGGGCGCGGATCGCCTCGGTGACGGCGGGATGGGTGTGACCGAGCGCGGCCCAGCCGTGCGCGGCGGAGCAATCGATCCAGCGGCGACCCGTGGCGTCGAACAACTGTGAGCCGCTGGCGCGAACGATGGTGACACCGCGCCTCGGCACCGCGCCGGAGCTGTGGGCCTGCTCGACAGTCGGAATGTCAGTCACCGATGACCGTCCCGTGCCCGGCGAGGGCACGCTCCAGGGGTTGCTCGACACGCCCGTCCGCGAAGATCACGCGGGAGACGCCCATCGAAAGCGCTTCTTGCGCACCGAGCACCTTCTTCTTCATCCGGCCCTCGGCCACGGTCATGAAGGATGAAATCTCTGCGGCGCGGATCTGGGGAATCAGGGAAGCCTCGTCGGGGAACCGCTCCAGCAGGCCGGGCACGTCGCTCAGGATGACGAGCGTTGCCGCGCCAAGTGCGGCGGCGGTAAGCGCCGCGGCACGGTCGCCGTCGACGTTGATCGCCTCGCCATCGGTACTCGCGGCGGGAGGGGTGAGGACGGGAAAGAACCCCGCACTCAGCAGGGTCTCGAGGAGCGCGGAATTCACCCGCTCGACTTTCCCGGTGTAGTCGTCGCGCACGACCAGGCGGCGTCCATTCTTCACCACGCGAATGGCGTCCTTGCGCGGCCCTTCCCAGATGCGGCCGTCGAGACCGGACAGCCCGACCGCGTTGACGCCGAGCCGCTGGAACCGCTCAACCCAGCCCTTGTTCAAGGAGCCGCAGTACACCATCTCGAAGATCTCGAGGGTGCGACGGTCGGTGCGACGGGAGGTATGACCGCTCTCGGAGGTGAGGAACTCCGGGGGCACTCCGAGCCTGGTCGAGATGTCGTTGAGGAATGTCGCGCCGCCGTGCACCATCACGAGGCGATTTCCTGCCTGCCATCGGGCGGCCACGTCGGCGGCGATCGCGTCGTGATCCAGCGAGGCGCCACCGCCGACCTTGAGCACCACGGGGACCACGCTCATGACGGGTGCAGGCCGGGGAAGGTGAGGCCGAGTCGCTCGTCGAGGCCGCACATGAGGTTCATGCACTGCACCGCCGAACCCGCGGCACCCTTCATCAGGTTGTCGATCGCCGCGATGACCACCACGTGGCGCGGGTCATCGGCGTCGGTCGCAAAGCCCAGGTCGCACCAGTTGGTGCCAGCGAGGAGCTTGGGTTCCGGGTAGCGGTGGATCCCGCTCCGCGCGCTCACGAGTCGCACGAACGGCTCGTTGGCGTAGGCCTTGCGGAAGAGCTGCCAGAGCTCGCGCTCGGTGACCGGTTCATCGAGGAAACAGTGCGCGGTCACCAGGGCGCCGCGCACCAGCTCGACGGAGGTCACCGAGAAGGTCAGCTCGAAGCCGGTTCCCAGCTCCTGGCGGATCTCCGATTGGTGGCGATGTCCAGTGGGCATGAAGGAGCGCACGGCGCCGCTTCGTTCCGGGTGGTGCGAGGAGGCGCTCGCGATGCTGCCACCCTCCGAGGAACCCACCTTCAGGTCCGCGACCACGCGCTCGATCCGTCGGACCGTCTGACCGTCTGACCGTCGACCGATGAGTGGTGCCAACGCGAGGTTGGTCACGGTGGCATTACAACCCACGCCGGACGCGTATTTCGCGTTCTTCAGCTCTTCGCGATGAAACTCGGGCAGACCGTACACGAACTTGTCGAGCCACCGGGGCGCCGGGTGTTTTTCCTCGTACCACTTTTCCCACTCGGCTGCATCGCGCAACCGGAAGTCGGCGGAGGTGTCGATGATCCGCGGGGCCAGGCCGGCCCAGCGCTCGATCTGCTTCGCGCTGTCGCCATGGCGCTGCGCGAGGAACAGGACGTCCACCGGTTCCAGCGTATCGGGCGAGGTGAACTTGAGGTCGGTGACGCCCCGCAGGTTGGGATGCGCGTTGTGCGCGAAGATCCCGGGCTGGCTCGCCGAGGTGATCGCGCGGACCGAGACGCGCGGATGCCCCGTGAGGAGCCGGAGCAACTCCCCGCCGACGTACCCGCTTCCCCCGACAATGGCCGCGGTAACCGCCCCAGCCGTCATGCCGCCACCGCGGACTGCCCATTCCGGGCGACCTCGAGCACGTAGTCCACCACGAGATCGGGAATCGGCACGCCGGTCACCGGCACGCTGTTGCGGAATTCCATGGTGTAGTTGACCTCGTTGACGAGCAGCGTGCCATCGGGACGCTCGAGCAGGTCGATCGCGAGGACGCCCCCGCCCACGGCCCGCGCGGCAGCCAGTGAGAGCCGGTCGATGTCCGGCGTCACCGGGCAGTTCTCCGCCCGTCCACCGCGCGCGGTGTTGGTGATCCAGTGATCGGCGTACCGGTAGATCGCGGCGACGGTTCGGTCGCCGACCACGAAGGACCGGATGTCGCGGCCGGGCTTGGGAATGAATTCCTGGATGTAGAAAATCGAGTGGTGGTAACTGCCGAGGACTTCCTTGTGCTCGAGCAATGCTTCGGCGGCTTCGCGGTCGTTCACCTTGGCGACCAGCCGTCCCCACGATCCGACCGAGGGCTTGAGCACGACGGGATATCCCAGCCGGTCGATGGCCTCCATGGCCGATTCGGGCGTGAACGCCACGAAACATCGAGGCTGCGGGACCCCGGCCGCGGCGAGGACCGACGTGGTCTCGATCTTGTTCCCGCAGGTGAGCGCCACGTGGTAGTCGTTCACGCAGGGGATCCCCGCGTCGGACAGGATCCGGAGCGCGAACAAGGCGCGGGAGTGATTGATGCAGCGTTCCAGCGCCACATCGACCGGCAGCGGACGGCTGCCGCCCAGCTCGAAGATGATCTTGCGATCGTCGAAGATCTCGGTCGCGACGCCACGGGAACGGAACGCCTCGATCAGCATCTTCTCCTCGACGCGCACCTGTGAAAGCAGGATGCCAACGCGCGGGTTACTCACCCCAGTCCTCCTCTT
>DATEOL010000211.1:0-4723 GCA_035274025.1 Gemmatimonadales bacterium
CCACTCCCGCCGCGCTGCCCGAGGAAGGGAACGCCGAGTCCGCGCTCAGACCTTCGCGGCTCGACGAATTCGTGGGGCAGGAGCAGGTCCGCACCTCGCTGCAGATTTCCATCGATGCCGCGCGCGCCCGCGGCGAGCCGCTCGACCACACCCTCTTCTTCGGCCCACCCGGTCTCGGCAAGACGACGCTCGCGATGCTGATGGCACGGGAGATGGGCGTGCAGTGCCGCACGACCTCCGGCCCGGTCCTCGAGAAGGCCGGCGACCTGGTCGGCCTGCTCACCAGCCTCAGTCCCGGCGACATCCTCTTCATCGACGAGATCCACCGGCTGCGCCCCGTCCTCGAGGAGTTCCTCTACCCGGCAATGGAGGACTTCCGGGTCGACGTCCGGATCAGCGAGGGTCCCAACGCGCAGACCCTGCCGATGGCCCTGGAACGGTTCACGCTGGTGGGCGCGACGACGAGGTATGGCCAGCTCACGCCGCCCATGCGGGCACGCTTCGGCCTGGTCGAACGGCTGAATTTCTACCCCGCGGACGACCTGGCGAAGATCGTGAGACGATCGGCCGGCATCCTGGAGGTCCCGATCGACGAGGACGGCGCCCACGAAATCGCGCGGCGCAGCCGGGGGACCCCCCGCGTCGCCAATCGGCTGCTCCGCCGGGTGCGTGACTACGCACAGGTACGCGCGTCGGGACACATCACCTCCGAGGTGGCGTCACTGGCGCTGGCGCGACTCAACGTGGATGAGTTCGGCCTCGACGACATGGACGCGCGGATTCTCTCGACCATCGTGGAGAAATTCGGCGGCGGACCGGTCGGACTCGCCACCCTCGCGGCCGCAGTCGGCGAGGACGCCGGAACGCTCGAGGAAGTCTTCGAGCCGTTCCTGATGCAGCAGGGATTTCTCGATCGCACCCAGCGGGGACGCGTCGCGACAGCTCTGGCCTTCAAGCGGCTCGGCATCAAGCCCCCACCGGGGCAGGCCACCATCTTTGACGGCTGACCGACGACTCACCCTCAGCGATTTCGATTTCGACCTGCCGCCGGCGCTGATCGCCCAGCGCCCCTCCGCGGTCCGGGGCGAGAGCCGGCTACTCGTGGTGCGGCGGATCGGTGGATCGGCGGATCGGCGGAAACCATCCGACCCAACCGCCCCAACCGCCCTAACCGACTTGAAGTTCAGCGATCTCCCCAGCCTCATCCCGAAGGGCGACCTCCTCGTCCTCAACACGACGCGGGTCCGTCACGCGCGCTTCATCGGCACCCGTCCCTCGGGGGCACCGGCGGAAGTCCTCCTTATTCATCCAGGCACCGAGGGCGCGTGGATCGCGATGGGGAAGCCGGGCAGCGCCCTCCAACCCGGCAAGCGGGTGAAGGTCGGGCCTGACGTGTACATCGAGACGATCGCGGTGCTCGAGGACGGAAACCGGGAAGTGCGCTTCATCGGCATGACCCCCGATGAGGCGATGACGGCGTTCGGACGGCTTCCGCTGCCGCCGTATGTCGCCCGCGACCCGGACCAGAGCGACGAGGACCGCTACCAGACGATCTACGCCGACCGCGAAGGAAGTGTCGCCGCGCCAACGGCGGGGCTGCACTTCACGCCGCAGCTGCTCGCGGCCCTCCGGGCTCGCGGCGTCCGGCTCGGAACGCTCGACCTCGAGGTGGGGCCCGGCACCTTCCGTCCGGTGGAGTCGGAGCGCCTGAGCGAGCACGTGATGCATCCGGAACGGTTCCAGGTCACCTCCGACCTTGCGAAGGCCGTCAGCGAGACCCGCGAGGCGGGAGGGCAGCTCTGGGCCGTGGGGACTACCGTGGCGCGCGCCCTCGAGGCCGCGGCGGAACGGGGCGGACGGGTGCGCGCCACCAATGAGGAAACCCGGATCTTCATCGCGCCGGGGTTCAAGTTCCGCGTGGTGGATCGGCTGGTCACCAACTTTCACCTGCCGCGGTCCACGCTCCTCATGCTGGTGAGCGCCTTCGCCGGGGTGGAGACGATCCGCGCCGCATACCGGCACGCGATCGAGGAGAGGTACCGGTTCTACTCCTACGGCGACGCGATGGTGATCACCTGATGCACGACCTGGTCGAGTCCATTCGCGGCCTGGTTCCTGACTTCATGAAGCCTTATTACTGGGCCGCGTTCCGGATCTACACCAACCCGGTGTTCTACGTGCTGGTCGCGGTGATCTTCGTCCTCGAAATCATCCGCCCGGCCGTCAAGGAGCAGCGGATCTTTTCCCCCTCCCTGGCGCAGGACTTTCTGTGGTTCAATGTCACCACCGCGTTCAAGGTCGCCGCCTTGCCGGCCTTCCTGGCCCTCCTGCAGGCGGGGTACGACAGGGTCACCGGAGGCTACACGGTGCGGGTCTGGTCCGACTGGCCGGTCTGGCTGCGGGCCTCGATGGCATTCCTGATCAACGATTTCCTGCAATGGTTCCATCACTGGGTGCGGCACAAGGTCCCGCCCTTCTGGCACTTCCATGTGGTGCACCATTCGCAGCGGGAGATGAACCTCTTCACCGATCTCCGGGTGCACAGCGTCGAGTACATGATCTCGCTGGCGATCACGATCGTCCCCCTGCTCGCGTTCCAGCTCCCGGCGAACACCATCACGGGGATCGGCGTGTTCCTGATCTGGTACACCCGTCTGTATCACGCCAACATCCGAACCAATTTCGGCCCGCTCAAGTACGTGGTGGTGACGCCGCAGTCACACCGCATTCATCACTCGATCGAACCCCGGCATCAGGACCGGAATTTCGGGGTCTACCTCACGGTGTGGGACCGGATGTTCGGCACGCTGTACCCTTCCTACGACGAGTATCCGCGGACCGGGGTCGAGGAAGTGGAGTTCAGGGCCGGGCTTCGCGGCCTCTGGGACGAAGTCGCCTACCCGTTCCGGTGGGCCTGGTCCCGCATCAGCCCGCGATAGCGATCTCCCGCGACGCGTCGGCACCGCGTTACGGTCGACGCGCCAGCTCGACCCACGTGTACTTGCCGCGCTCGAGACGGAGCGAAGTCTTCACGCCATCAAGTTCGAGGGTGACGCCGGTGGACGGGATTCCGCAGAAGGTGAAGATCCCGTGTGACGCGCTCCTGGTATCGAGGTCACGGCGATCGTAGCGCGATGCCGGGCCGCGGGTGAACCAGGTGGCCCGGATCGGGACGCCTTCCGAGGGCCGCCCGCTGGCATCGCGCACCAGCCCGATGATGCCGGCCTCAGCCGGAGTGGCCAGCTCGCCCGCGCACAGGGTTCGGGCGAACCGCGCGACCGAAGGCACAAAGATCGACACGTCGACCGGCGTCGCGGGGGTGAGGAGGATGTCCCGGATCGAGCTGTCCACCACGACGCCAAGCTTCTCGTGGGTCACGCGGAGCAGCCTCGGTCCGGAGCCGGGAACCACGATCACGAACTGGCCGGCGGCATCACTGCTCGCGTTGATCGAATCGGACTCGCCGTCGATCGAAACGATTGCCCCCACCAGGGGAGCGCCAACCAGGCTGTCGTATACCGTGCCCCTGACCGTGGACCGGACGGCCCTGGTGGGGAGCCCGGGACTCGCGGCACGGCGCACCGCGGCGCGCCCGCCGGCCTCCAGCCACCCGAGCAGTCGGTAGCGCTCGGCTGGTCCGTTCGGTTGCCCCACCGGCTGCACCCGCCCGACGACCGGCATGGAGAGGGTCCAGTCGTTCACGATCCACGCCCCATCGTCGAGGCGCTGGAATTCGACGCGGCCGCCCGGACCGCCGAGCCCTTCTTCCTTGCCGAGCCTCGTGTAGGTGAACTCGAGGTAGCGCAGCTCGCGGGTCTCCTCGTGGATCCGCAGCACTCCCTCTACGTCGGGAAGATCGCGCCCGGGAACCGGGGCGAACGCCAGCCCGAGTCGCGCGCCGGGTGGGCCATCGCTCCTGGCCGTGAAGCAGTGCCCATCGAGGAACGCGTCCGTCAGCAGCAGCGCCGCATCGGGCGCCGCATAGTGCACCGAGTCGCCCACCTTGTAGACGAAACCGCGCACCAGGAGGCTGTCCGGGTGCTCGGCGACGAAGGGCTGCCCGCTGGTCACGTGCCGCTGGACAACGCGCTCCCGCAGGAAGACGCGATCGGGCGAGAGATCACGCTCGGTGCGGACCACCTCGAGCGTGACCCGTCCTTCGCGCGCGGTGAGCGCGTTGGCGGTGAGGGCCGTGCGCACTTCTTCCCAGAGAGCCGCCGCCGCCGCGCTTCCCGGACCGCCGGCGCAGCGTGAACCGGAGGTGACCACGATCGGTGGCAGCATGCGCGCGGTCCTCGGCATCACGATCACCTGGACCTGGGACGCCGCGGCGACATCGATGGAGACCGGCCCGAATCCCTCGTGACCGATGCGCGCGGCGGAGATCTCGTACCTGCCGGGCGATGGCGCGCGCAGGGTGACCGTTCCGTTCTCGCGAGTCAGGCCTGTCTGCAGGACCCTGGTGCCGGAGTGCAGCCGGACCACGACGCCCGGCAGCGGCTGCCGGGTGGAATCCTCCACGACGCGCAGCGTAACGGACTGCGCGGAGAGTAGCACCGGCCAGCACAGTAGCAGGCAGGTGAGTCGGATCACGTCTCGCGGCTCACGGCTTACGGCTCACGTGTAGTTTCCCCCCGTGTTCGAGTTCACGCCAGAAGCTTCGGACGGCGAGGCGCGCGCCGGTCGCCTCGTGCTGCCTCATGGCACCGTTGAAACCCCGGCG
>DATEOL010000212.1:0-5329 GCA_035274025.1 Gemmatimonadales bacterium
CCTATGGTGGCCGAAATGGTGGCCGAAACTCCAAGAAAGTAGGGAAAACTGGCGCGAAGTAGGTTTCACTACCTTGGGTACTGACTGGCCCGAAGTAACGGTTTAGCAGTAACTTCCATCAACTAGGGCGAACACGGCGCAACTCGCTCATTCACATTCCCAAGCTGGACGTCGCCGGTTCGAGTCCGGTCGCCCGCTCTATGAAGTCAGCCAGTCATGTCGAAGGCCGCCGAGAATCGGCGGCCTTTTTCGAAGCAGGGTACCCATGACGCCAGCGCTCAATCCCGAGTACCTCGCCCGGCTGTACCGGATCATCAATGAGAGTCCGTTCCCCAGTCACCTGCCGATGCGGCTGACCGACATGACGATGGATACTTCACGAGTCGAGCTCGACATCGCGGAGTGCCACATGCAGCCATTCGGGATCGTTCACGGGGGAGTGATCGCGACCCTGGTTGACACCGCGACCTTCTGGGCCGGGATCGGTCCGCTTGCCGAAGACTCCGGGCTGGTGAACGTCGACCTCAAGCTCAATTACCTCGAATCGGCGACGCAGGGCAGGCTCGTCGCGACCGGGCGTCGGATCCGGGCCGGTCGGACCACGAGCTACACCGAGGCCTACGTGCACACCGGCGAGGGAAGACTGATCGCGCATGGCACGTCGACACTCATGGCGCTCCCCGGCAAGGGGATTGCGGTCGGGGTGCCGAAATTCCTGTGACCGACGCGCACCGCCGCGCGATCGTCGCCTGGCTCTACACCGGGTGCCTGCTGATTGCGCTGCTGGTGACAGTTGGTGGTATCACTCGCCTCACCGGTTCGGGACTTTCTATTACCGAGTGGAAGGTCCTGATGGGGACACTCCCACCGCTCAACGCGGACGCGTGGCAGGAGCTGTGGCAGAAGTACCAGGCCACCCCGCAGTATCAGCAGGTCAACACCCATTTCACCCTCGAACAGTTCAAGACGATCTTCTGGTGGGAGTACATCCACCGCGTGCTCGCTCGCCTGCTCGGCGTGGTGTTCCTGCTGCCATTCCTCTGGTTTCTCGCGCGCGGGTACCTCGATCGCGCACTTCGGAACCGGGTGATCCTCATCTTTGCTCTCGGTGCCTTCCAGGGCCTGCTTGGTTGGCTCATGGTCGCGAGCGGCCTGGTCGACCGGCCGTCAGTCAGTCACTTCAGGCTGGCGGCTCACCTTCTCACGGCGCTGCTGACGTTCTCGGTGACGCTCTGGACTGCACTCGAGACGGGCGGGCGGGCGGACGGGCCGTCGGGCAGGGCGTTTCATCCCGGCATCGTCGCCTTCACGGTTCTCCTGGTGCTGCAAATCACCTGGGGTGCATTCGTCGCCGGACTCAAGGCGGGCGGGATCTTCAATACGTTTCCGCTCATGGGAGGCTCCCTCTTTCCACCCGCCTTCGGCAATCCTTTCGTTGATCCGGCGACGGTGCAGTTCGTGCACCGTGTCCTCGGCACCGCGCTCTTCGGGTTCGGCCTGGTGCTCTGGCAGCGCCTTCGACGCGAAGGAAAGCCCGGGATCGGCGCCGAGCTGGGTGGCGCGGTGACACTCCAGTTCGGGCTCGGCGTCCTCACGATCCTGCGCTGGCCCTCCAATCCGGTCTTCTGGGGTGCGGTGCACCAGCTCGGCGCCGTGGCCCTGCTCGCCGCCACCGTGCGCTCACTCTATCGGTCCCGCCTTCCATGAGCGGGCTACCAACCGCGGCCATCATCGGAGCTGGGAGCTCGGGCCTCGCCGCCGCGAAGAATTTTCGCGAGGCAGGCTTCGAGGTCACCGTGTTCGAGCGCCAGGACGACGTGGGCGGGAACTGGAACTTCGGGAAGCCGACTGCGCGGGTATATCGCTCGACCCACACCATCAGCTCGAAGCCAGGGACGCAATTTCCCGATTTCCCGATGCCCGCGGCCTTTCCGGACTACCCGCACCACACCCAGATCCTCCAGTACCTGCGTGACTACGCGAACCACTTCGACCTCCTTCCCCGGATCCGGTTCAACTCCGGAGTGAGCCGCGTCGAGCCGCTGATCGACAACGACGCTCGGACCCGATGGCGGATTTCCCTCGACACCGGTGAAGCGGGCGAATTCGATGTCCTCGCCGTCGCGAACGGGCATAACTGGTTTCCGAAACAGCCCGACTACCCCGGCACTTTCACCGGCGGTACGCTCCACTCGGCGGAGTATCGCGACCCCGGCATCTTCGTCGGGCAGCGGGTACTCGTCGTCGGGGGAGGGAATAGCGGCTGCGATATCGTGGTCGAGGCAGCCCAGAACGCCGAGCACGCCTGGCACAGCACTCGCCGCGGCTACTGGTACATGCCCAAGTATCTGATGGGGACTCCGGCGGACGAGGTCAACGATCGCATGCTCGCCCTGGGGGTCCCGCTCTGGCTCCGGCGCGCGCTCGCGATGATCGGGCACCGGATGGCGGTCGGTTCCCGCAAGAGGAGCGGACTTCCCGCGCCCGACCACAAGCTGTTCGAGACCCATCCGATCGTGAACTCGCTGCTGCCGTATTACGTCGGTCACGGAGACATTACGCCCAAACCCGATGTCACGCGGTTCGATGGACGGACGGTACATTTCAAGGATGGGACTTCCGCCGACCTCGACGTGATCGTGTTCGCGACCGGATTCCTGATCCGGTTCCCGTTCATGGAGGAGCGACTCCTCAACTGGCAGGACGGCAAGCCGCGACTCTACCTGAATGTCTTCCATCCGTTGTATGACACCCTCTTCGTCGCGGGCCTGATCCAGCCCGACAGCGGACAGTTCGGGCTGGTGCACTGGCAGACGGTTGCCGCGGCGCGATACGCGCGTGCGAGTCACGAGGGACGGGGCGCCGCGGAAGCGCTCCGGAATCGCAAGCAGGACCCGTCCGACGACGCCGGCAACGGGATCCGCTACACCGACTCGACCCGTCACCACGTCGAAGTCGAGCACTGGAGCTACCGGAAGAAGCTGCAGCGCTGGGCAAAGTTGCTGGGCTGATCGAACGATGTGTGGCATCGTGGCCCTCTGGAATCGGGACGGCAGGCCGATCGACCGCGCGGTGCTGGAGCGGGCGGTCCGGTCGCAAGCCCATCGCGGCCCCGACGATGAAGGCTACGTGCTCATCGATACCCTGACCGGCAGGTTCGTCCAGTGCCGCGGTGTCGCCACCGATCCCCGGGTTCAGTTTCCCGCCCTCGCCGAGGCGGGCGACCATCCTTTTGATCTCGCGCTGGGTCATCGACGGCTCTCGATCGTCGACCTGTCCACCGCGGGTCACCAGCCGATGGGCTCACGCGACGGGAAGCGGTGGATCGTCTTCAATGGGATGATCCACAACTACGTCGAGCTGCGCGACGAGCTGCGCTCGCTGGGACACTCGTTCGCCACGGGGACCGACACCGAGGTCATCCTGGCCGCGTGGGAGGCCTGGGGACCGGACTGCGTCCAGCGCTTCAACGGCATGTGGGCTTTCGCGCTCTGGGACGCCACCAGATCCCGTCTCTTTGCCTCGCGCGACCGGCTCGGTATCAAGCCGCTCCTGATTGGCCGGGGAGGGGCAACGATCGTGGTCGCCTCCGAGTTGAAGGCGATTCGCCAGGTTCACCAAGTCCCAGCCGACCTGGATCCGGAGGCAGTTCATCACTACCTGTCCCTGATGAAGGTGCCGGCGCCGCTCACCATCTTTCGCGCGGTCCGGAAGGTGATGCCGGGTCATGAAGTGGTCATCCGGCGCGAAGGCGAGCAGGCGCGCGCGTGGTGGCGACTGGAGCAGGCCTCCATTCGCGACCTCGACGAAGACACCGCCGAAGCCGAAGTCACCGCGCTCCTCGAGGAGAGCATGCGGCTCCGGCTCATTGCCGACGTGCCCATCGGCGCCCTGCTGAGCGGTGGTGTCGACTCGAGCATCGTGACTTCCCTGGCGGCAGGGATGCTGCCACCGGAAGCGCTGACTACGTACACCCTGAGCTTTCCCGGCGAAAGCGCGGTGGATGAAACGGCATGGGCGAGCCTCACCGCGTCCCACCTCGGCGTGCGACACGTGCCCGTCCGGTTCACCGATGACTTCCTGCGGGAGTTGCCGCGGCACCTCGCGATGTATGATGAGCCATTCGCGGTATCGTCCGCGTTGGGCATCAGTCGAATTGCCGAAGTGGCGGTGGAAACCACCCGTGTGGTCCTGACCGGCGACGGCGGCGACGAACTCTTTGCCGGATACCCCAGTCGCCACGAAGAGGTCGACCAGAAGTGGGACCGGCTGGAGCAGGCCACCCTCGCGCGGTTCCGCGGGTCACGGGCAGAGGCCGCGTTTCCGCGGTCGCGTTGGCACAAGGACACGATGGCGGAGCAGCTTCGCCTTCGCCTCCTGTCGATCCGGCTCGCGCCAGGGCCGGCGCGAGACCGGGGCTTCAATGCCCGACGCTGTCTCTTCCAGGAACCGGAAAAGCAATCACTCTACGGGCGCGATTGGCGGGAAGCGACGAGAGAATTCGACACCCTCCATTTCCTGGCCAACGCGATGCCGGCCGAGGGCGGTGATCGGTTGAGTCGCTGGCAGCTCCACGATGTCCGGACGTCCCTGCATGATGAGATGCTCAGCAAGGTCGATCGCGCGACGATGGGGAGGGGTCTCGAGGCCCGGCCCCCGCTGCTCGATCACCGACTGGTCGAGCTGGCGCTTCACCTCCCCAGGTCACTCAAGGTTCGCGATGGGACCGGGAAGTGGATTCTCAAGCGGATAGGGGAACACCGCGTTCCACCTGGACTCCTGCACCGGAAGAAACAGGGGTTCACGATTCCGCTGGCGTCGTTGTTCAAGGAACAGTGGCGTGAGCTGATCGGCGACGCGTTCACCCCCGCGACGATCGCCCGTACCGGTGTCTTCGATCCTCCCGCCGTTCAGGCCGTGCTGGAGCGGCAGGCGTCGCACCCCAACTACATCACGTCACACATGGTCTACTCCTTGCTTTGCTTTCAGGTCTGGCACCAACAGGCCATCACGCCATGACTGTCCCCGAAAAAACCGCCGGCGTCACGATCATCGTGCTCACGCACGATCGTCCGGGAGCCTTGCGAGCCCTGCTCGCCGGGCTTCTGCAGCAGCAGCTCGAGGGGAGAGAGATGGAGCTGCTGGTCTGCAATAACTCGTCGCGGAACAGGGTCTCGGATTTCCCACTCACGCGGACCGGCCGGCTCCTGGGCCGATTCAAGGACGTGAAGGTCTTCAACTCGAGCTACAACTGGCTGTGCCGTGTCCGGTACTCGCTGGCCATGCTCGCCCGGCACGACGTGGTCATGTTCCTCGACGACGACCTGAC
>DATEOL010000213.1:0-6565 GCA_035274025.1 Gemmatimonadales bacterium
AACCGCCCTAACCGCCCCAACCGCCCTACCCGATTATCTCCTTGTACACCCGAAAGAAGTTCCCGCCCAGGATCTTGTCGATATCCGTCGACGAGAAGCCCTTCGACGCCAGCCGCTTCTGGATGATGTACATCTTGTCCGGGACATCGATCTCTTCGATGAACGGCGGCCACCGGAGGTCGACGCCGGGCTTGTACTTGAATTGGGCGTGGAAGTCCCGGAAGGTCTTCTCGTCGGGGAAGTCGATCCTCCATCCACCGATGCTCGAGTCGGTGCCGATGCCGACGTGATCGATGCCCACCAGCTTCGCCACGTGCTCGATGTGAGCGATGTAGTCGTCGAGGGTCGAGCGAGGCTTCTTGCTGACGAAGAAGTTGACCGTGGTGATCCCCATGACTCCGCCCTTGGCGGCGAGCTTCCGGATCTGCTCGTCGGTCTTGCAGCGGGGATTGTCGTTGAGCGCGCGGCAATTGCTGTGGGAAAAGAGAATCGGCTTCTTCGAGACCTCGATGGCGTCCAGGGTCGATTGTACCCCGGTGTGCGACACGTCCACCAGCATGCCGATCTCGTTCATCCGCTCGACCACCGCGACGCCGAAGTCGCTCAGGCCGACGTCCTTCCGCTCGGTGGATCCGGCACCGAGGGCGTTCAGCTCGTTGTAGGTGAGCTGCATCTGCCGGATGCCGAGGTTGTAGAAGAAGTCGACGTTCCGGATGTCGCGGTTGAGATGGGTCGCGTTCTGGAAGCCAAGCAGCACCCCCATCTTTCCTTCGCGCTTGGCCTGGAGAATGTCCGCACTGCGCTTGATATGCAGGAGCTTGTCGGAATAGCGCGCAAAGTTGCCGTGCCACTCGGCCAGGTCCTGCACCGCGGCCTCGTAGGAGAAGGTCGGATTTCCGGCGGGTCCGAGCGTGGTCTCCATGACGGTGAGGCCCGACTTGGCGATCTCGGCGAGGCCTTCGGGGCCGAGTCGAGTGCCGGAGAGGCCGTCGATCCAGACTCCGCTGGTCTGCTGCGGCTCGTCGCTTTGGGCGATGGGCGAAGAGCGACGGGCGACGGATCCCAGTATTGCTGCGGTCCCCGCCCGGCCAACGAAGTCGCGTCGTGAAATAGCCATGGTGTCTCTCCTGTCCGTCCGCCCGTCAGTCCGTCAGTCCGTCAGTGTGAGTGCTCTGGGCCCGGATACTTGCCTTCTCTCACTTCTGCAGCGAACCGCTCGGCTGCTTCCTTCGTCGCTTTCCCCAGCTCGGCGTACTTCTTCAGGAACTTGGGCGCGAAGCCTTCGTTCAGGCCGAGCATGTCGTGGGTGACGAGCACCTGTCCGTCGCAGTGAATGCCGGCGCCGATGCCGATCGTCGGGACGCGCACGGCCTTTGTGACTCTTTCCGCGACCGTGGCGGGGATCAGCTCGAGCACCATCGCGAAGGCGCCGGCTTCCTCCACCGCCTTCGCGTCGGCGACGAGCCGATCGGCCGCGCTGGCTTCCTTGCCCTGGATCTTCGGGCCGCCCAGCGCGTGGACCGACTGTGGCGTGAAGCCGAGGTGGCCCATCACCGGGATGCCGACGTCGACCAGCGCCTTGATCGTGGGCGCCATCGAGTCGCCTCCCTCGAGCTTCACGCCGCCCGCGCCGGTCTCCTGCATGACGCGGCCGGCGTTCCGGATCGCGTCGGGGATCGAGACCTGGTAGGTGAGGAAGGGGAGATCGACCACGACGAGCGCCCGGGTGGTGCCCCGGCGCGCGATCCTGCCGTGATAGATCATCTGGTCGAGTGTTGCGCCGAGCGTGGTCTCCTCGCCGGCGATCACGGTGGACAGCGAGTCACCAACCAGGAGGACATCGATGCCCGCCTGGTCGAGGGTCGCCGCCATCAGGGCGTCGTAGGCGGTGAGCATGGTGATGCGCTTGCCCGCCGCCTTCATCTTGATGAGGTCGGTGGTGCTGACGCGCTTGCCGGTGCTGGTGAGGTAGGCCATTGAGCTCTCTGTCGGCAGTCGACGGTCGACGGTCTACGGTCGACGGTCTACTGTCTACGGTCGACGGAATTGAATAAGGTTTCACCCGTCTCTGCGTCCTTCACGCTGATCGCGCTCACCGGGCAGTTATCGGCTGCCTCCAGGATCAGCTCTGGAGGGTCTCCCTCGGGGTTCACAACGACCGACTGCCGATCCCAATTGTGCTCGAACACGTGTGTTGCAATGGTCAGGCATGTGCCGTTGCCAACACATTTGGAATGGTCGACAGTGATGAGGAGCTTCCTTGCCATCGTCTCCACCGTAGACCGTAGACCGTAGACCGTAGACCGTAGACCGTCGACCGTCGACCGTCGACTTACCAGGTCACCGGGAGCGCCTTCAGGCTTCTGAACTGCACCGACGGCTGATATTCGAGCTGATCGGTGTCCAGCCGGAGCGCTGGGAACCGCTCGGCCATCGCCTTGAACACTTCCTGCCCTTCGATCCGCGCGAGCGACACGCCAAGGCAGTGATGCACGCCCTCGCCAAACGCGATGTGCGGATTGGGGGAGCGAGCGATATCGAAGCCGTCGGGGTTCGGGAAGATCTCCGGGTCGCGATTGGCGGCCGAGATGACCCAGCGAATCCGGTCTCCCTGCTTGAAGAGCTTGCCGTTCCGCTCCACGTCCTGCGCCGCGATGCGCTGGGTGGACTTGACCGGTGGATCGTAGCGCAGGCACTCCTCGGCGGCCGAATCGGCCCACTTGTCGGGATCGCTCTTGAACAGGGCCCACTGCCCGGGATTCCGGATGAAGGCCAGCATCCCGTTGCAGATCAGGTTCATCGTGGTCTCGTGCCCGGCGAAGAGCAGAAGCGCGGTGTTCACCATCACCTGGTGCCGGGTCATGGCGCCGATCTTCTCACCGTTGGTGAGGACCGAGATGAAATCCTTCTGGGGCTCGCGAAGCCGCGCCTCCACCTTGGGTCTCACGTACTCCATCAGCCCCTCGATGCCCTGCGTCAGCGGCTGCAGCCGGTAGGGCTCGGCGCGATTCAGGTAGAGGAGCTTGTCGGCGAGGTCGCGGAGGATCTCGCGGTCTTCCGGCGGCACGCCCATCATCTCGACGATGATCCGCACCGGCAGCGGCGCCGCCAGCTCGGCGTGCAGGTTCATTCGTCCCTTCGACCCGACCTGGTCCAGCAGCTCCTTCACCGCATGGCGGATGAACGGCCGCCACGCTTCCATCGCGCGCGGCGTGAAGAACCCCCGCATGACCTTCCGGTGCTCGAGGTGCTCCGGCCGGTCCTGCTCCACCAGCATCTCGGAGCGGAACTGCCGGGCCGGCTCGAAGAGGTGCATGTCGCCGGGGTCGATCGGCGGGTAGGGCGGCCGGGGATCGTTCTTGATGACCGCGGACGAGAAGAGCTCGTTGTTCCGGATCATCCAGACGACGTCGTCGTAGCGGGTCAGGAACCAGACCTGGTAGCGCTCATTCCAGTGGATCGGATCGGCCTCGCGAAGCGCGCGGTACCAGGCATGGGGATCAGCGATGACTTCCGGAGCAAAAATGTCATCCAGGTAAGAGGTGAGCGGTGAGACGTGAGACGGGTCAACCATAGTAGCTCACGATACTAGTACCTACACCGGGAAGCAAGCAGGCCCAGTCCGTCTCACCGCTTACGTCTCACGTCTCACGGCCGTCGGACGGCGCCAGAAGTAATAGATCGGAATGGAAAGCAGGGCTCCGCCGATTCCGATGATGCCCTTCTTGGGGTCCGTCATCACCGTGTTGAGCACCAGGCCGACCGCCGCCAGCACGAACAGGATCGGGGTCACCGGATATCCCGGCACCTTGAACGACCGGGGCGCGTCCGGCATCGTCTTGCGGAACACCAGGAGCGCGGCGGCACCGAGCCCATAGAAGATCCAGCCGACGAAGATCACGTAGGTCAACAGAGTGCGGAACTGGCCCGACAGCGCGAGCAGCGCGGCCCAGACGCTCATCGCGCAGATCGCGAACGCGGGCGTCCCGAACTTCGGGTGCACCGAACCCATCCGCTGGAAGAAGACTCCATCCCGCGCCATCGCGTAGAAAACCCGCGCGTTGGTGAGTATGGTGGCCTGGCAGGCGCTCAGGATACTGATGAGGATCGCCGCGGACATCACCTTCCCGCCGGCGGGCCCGAAGTGAAGGATGACGGCGTCCGCCGCGGGCGCCTCGGAGGCGGCAAGCTTCTCGGGTCCGAGCCCGGCGATGTAGCCGGTCACCGCGAGGACGTAGACCACCACGACTATGAGGGTGCCGAGAAGGATGCCGAGCGGCATGTTCCGCTGCGGCTCCTTGACCTCTCCGGCCACGAAGGTGGCGTATTGCCAGGCCTCGTACGCCCAAAGCACCGCGATCATCGCGGTACCCGCGGCGACGAGCGTGCCGCTGTTCCACTCCGTCGGCCAGAAGGACTGGACTTCGCTGAAGCCATTCCCCTTGATGGGCAGCGCCACGATGAGGAAGAGGAGGGCGGCCACCTTGAGGGCAGTGCCGACCCGCAGGACCTTGGCGCTCCCTTCGGTGCCCTTCACGTTGATCCAGCAGAGCGCCGCCACCACAAGCACCGACGCGATTTTCTGCCCCGTCGCCCCGATGGGGACCAGCCGGTCGATGTAGGTGCCGGCGGCGACCGCCAGCGCGGCGACCGTGCCAGTCGCGATCACGATGAAGAGGGTCCACCCATAGGCGAACGCGGGGATCTGCCCGAACGCGTCCCGGATATAGACGTAAAGTCCCCCCGACCGTGGCGACATGCAGGCCAGCTCGGCGTAGGTGAGCGCGCCGAGGAACGAGAGGATGCCACCCACCACCCAGATCGTGAGCGAGAGGCCGACCGAGCCGCTGTCGCGCAGCACGAAGCCCGGGGTGAGGAAGATCCCCGAGCCGATGATGCAGCCGATGACGATCGTGGTGACGTCGAGCGCGCCGAGGGTCCGCTTGAGGTCCTCGCTCATGAGCGGAGGGTCCCTTCCTCCAGCATCGCGGCGATCGACTGGTCGAACGCCGTGACCGTCTTCTCGATGTCTTCCTGGGTGTGCACGCCCGAGAGCATGAAGACTTCCCCCCGCAGTGACGCGATGCCGCGCTGCAGCAGGTGGAGGTCGAGTCGCGACGTGATCTTCGTGACCGCAGGATCGATCAGCCTGGTGAAATCGGTATGGGGACTCTCCGCGTCACGCGGCGTGTCCACCGGGCCGAAGTAGTTGTGCAGCACGCTGCGTCCATAGACCCGGCCGCTCACGCCACGCCGCTCGAGCGCGTCGTTGCATCCCTCGCGAATGGCCTGGCCCGCGCGGCCAGCCGCGCGCTGCGGCGCGCCGCCGATGTAGAGGTTGCAGGCCGCGATGCCCGCCGCGGCGCTGATCGGGACCGCGTTCCAGGTCCCGCCGTGGGGAATGACCTTCTTGGCGCGATCGGGGTCGAGCGGAGTGAAGAGGTCGGCACGGCCGATGAGTGCACCCGACGCCATGCCCGCGCTCACCGCCTTGCCGATGCTGGTGAGGTCGGGCTTGATGTCGACCACCGCGGACCAGCCGCCCGAATGCTCCCGGAAGCCGGTCACCACTTCGTCGAGCATGAAGATCGTGCCGTACTTCCGCGCCATCTCGGGCAGCGGCTTGTAGTAGAGCACGGGCGCCGGAATCTTTCCGGCGAGGAATCCGCCGCCGCCTTCGACCAGGAGCACGGCGATGTCGCCCCTGCTGAGGCGCTCTTCGAGGGCCTTGAGATCGTTGGGCGGTACCAGCTCCACCTCAGGCGCGACGACACCCGGGAGCTCCGGGTTGGTGAGCTCGTCGAGCCAGCCGTGATAGTTGCCCTTGATCCGGAGGACCTTCTTCCGGCCGGTCACCGCGCGCGCGAGGCGGATGCCGATCGCGTTCGCCTCCTGGCCCGACGCGGTGAACTCGACCCGCTCGGCGGTGGGCATCATGCGCCGGATCAGCGTGGCCCATTCGAGCTCGAGCGGGTGGTTGTCGCCGTAGTGGAGTCCCTTCGCGGCCTGGTCCTGTACCGCGGCCACAATGGCGGGGTGGCTGTGACCCAGCATGAGCGCGCCGTGGCCCATCACGTAGTCGATGTATTCGCGGCCATCGACGTCCCACTTCCGGGTGCCCCTGGCATGCGTGATATAGGGACGGAAGGGAACCTGCACCCGGGCGAAATGGGTCGCCCCGCGCGCGGCGAAGAAATCGAGGGCAGTGGCGTGGAGCTCGGCAGACTTGGGGTGGTCGTTCCGGTAATCCCGCACCAGCTGATCGAGGTCTGTGGCGGTCGGTGTGGCGCTCACGATTGATTTACCTGGAAGGCGGATCGCTAGTAATAGCGGTGGCTAAGAGCAGTTGTCAAACCGGGCCACGGTCGGGTGGTGGGTCAGTTTGGATCGTTACACCGAGCGGGTGGGGGGGCGCCCGTGAAAAAGCCATCCGCATAAGTGGTTCGCGTGGCGAGAGGGCCTTGTCAAACGACATTGACTTATGCGGATAGCCTTTTCGGGGGCGCACCCACCCGCTCGGTGTAACGATCCTAACTGACCCACCACCGACAGACGACCGTCGACC
>DATEOL010000214.1:0-10237 GCA_035274025.1 Gemmatimonadales bacterium
TGGGCGACAGGGATGGCGGTGGCTTCCTCGGGCTGGCGGCCAGGACAGGCCAGACGTTCGCGCAGGCCGGGATCAGCGCCGAAGGCCGCGGACTGTTTCAGGTCTTCGCCCCGGGCGGAGCGTCCATCGCGGTGATGGGCCAGGGTGGGCCGGGGAACGCCGGGATCTTTCAGGTCGCGAATGCCGGAGGAGTCAAGGCGACCCTGACGACGGCCGAGGGAGGTGGAGGATTATTCCAGCTGGTATCGACGACGGGACAGGTCACGGTCGAGGCCGGGACCTTGCAGAGCGGAAAGGGACATGTACGCGTGGGTCCGTTCTGGAAATGCGCAGCGGTCCACCCCGCGACGCCGGCCATGTCGATCGGGCATGAAGACTGCCTGGTAGGATCGCTCGATGCGAAATGATCAGCGCGAGGGACGCGAGGAGAGCAGCGTAAGGGCGTGACGGCGCGCGGTCGATGCATCGGGGTCGCCCAGCATGCGGGCGAGCTCGGTGATGCGGTCCTCGCCGTGGATCATCGCGACGTCGGATGTTGCCAGTCCGCCCCGAGTCTTCTTCGCGACCACGAGGTGGCGGTCGGCCATGGCGGCGATCTGCGGCAAATGCGTGATCACAAGGACCTGGTGCCGCTCGGCGACTTCCCCCAGCGCCTCGCCGACCCGGGCGCCGATTTCGCCGCCGATGCCCGCATCGACTTCGTCGAACACCAGGGTCGGCACGGCATCGTGATGCCCCAGGACGGTCTTCAGCGCAAGCATCAGGCGGGACAATTCGCCGCCCGATGCGCTCTTCGCCAGCGGCCGATACTCCATGCCCTCGTTCAACCGCACCTCGAATCGCACCGACTCGGCGCCCGCGCTGCCAATCGAATCGAGGGCCTGGAGCGCCACCTGGACCTTCCCACCAGGAAGCCCGAGCTTGGGAAGAAGTCGATTGACTGAACGCGAGAGTCGCTCCGCGCCGGACTGCCGCTTCGCCGAAAGCACCGCTGCCAGCCTGGCAAGCTCCGCCGATCCGCCGTTCCGCCGATCCGCCAGCGCTCTCAGGTCAAAATCCGCGGTGTCGAGCAGCTCCAGCTCCGACGACGCGGCATCCCGCGTCGCGAGCACTTCAGAGAGCGCGGCGCCGTACTTCTGCTTCAACCGGTAGAAGAGGTCCCGCCGTCGCTCGATCTCCGCCAACCGCTCCGGATCGTCCGACAATCCATCCGCGTATTCCGACGCGACGCGCGACAATTCCTGCAGCTGCGCAAACGCGCCATCGAGCATCTCGCGCCACGCGGCCGCATCCGGATCGGCCTTCTCGAGGGCGCTCAGCGTCCGGTCGGCGCGGCCCAGCGCCTTGAGCGCCGAGTGTTCGTCGCCACCCACCAGCTCGGCGACCTTGTGCGCCAGCTCGCTCAGCGAGCCGGCCTGCGAGAGCTTCCGCGCTTCGCTGTCGAGCGACTCGTCCTCGGCCGGCTGGATCCGCGCCGCATCGATTTCCTGTACGACATGGCGCAGATAGTCCGCCCTTCGACTCACTTCGACTCGCTTCGACCGCAGCGCCTCCTCTTCCTGTGTGATCGCCTGCAAGGAGGCCCAGGCCTCGGCGACCCGGGCCGCCTCACCTTCGGCGTCCGAGAACGCGTCGAGCAGTCCGCGCTGATGCTCGGGATGGAGCAGGGTCTGGGTGTCGTGCTGGCCGTGCATGTCGACCAGCAGGCGACCAAGCCGGGAGAGGACACTGATGGTGGTGGGACTGCCGTTCACCCAGGCGCGGGAGCGCCCGTCGGTGGAGACCTCGCGGCGAATCACCAGTCGGCCTTCCTCCAACTCGAGACCAAGCTCCTCCAGCAACGGCACAACGCTCCTCGACCCGCTTCGCCCCACTTCGACTACGCCCTCGACAGCCAGACGAGCGGCACCCGGTCTCACCGCGCCGGCATCCGCGCGCGCACCGAGCAGGAGCGCGAGGGCGTCGACGAGCATGGACTTCCCCGCCCCGGTCTCGCCCGTGAGGACGTTGAGCCCCGGCCCGAGTGGCAGCGTGACATCGGCGATGGTCGCGAGATCTCTTACGCGGAGTTCAGTGAGCATGGGCGGGCAGGCGGGCGGCCATCACTCGGAGTCCCGCTCACTCAGGTCTCCCCAACGCAGTGTCCGACGGATCTGCTGGAAGTACGACATGCCGGGGAGATGCACGAGAATCACCTGCTCTTCCGCGCGACTGATTACCAGCTGCTCCTCCAGCTGCAGCCTCTCGACCGCCTGTCCGTCGATGGAGACCAGCAGGTCGTGCTCCCAGCCGGGCACCGGACGGATCGTGATGGTGCTGGTCGAGCGGATCACCAGCGGCCGCACCGCGAGCGTGTGGGCGCAGATGGGCGTGATCACGATCGCGTGCACGTCGGGCACCACGATCGGACCACCGGCGGAGAGTGAGTACGCCGTCGACCCGGTCGGCGAGGCGACGATGATCCCGTCCGCGCTGTACGGTCCGACCGGCTCACCATCCACCGCGACTTCCAGCCGGATCATGCGGGCGACACCGGTCTTGTGGACCACGACGTCGTTGAGCGCATACGGCAGCACGCGCGACTTCCCGTTGGCCCCCTCGACTTCCGACGAGAGCACGTAGCGCGCGGTCTCCTCGTAGCGGCCGGTGAAGAGGAACTCCAGCGCCGGCTCGGTCTCCTCGACCGTCGCCGAGGTCAGGAATCCGACTCTGCCGAGATTGATGCCAAGGATGGGAACCGAACGACCCTCGAGGAGACGGGCGCCGCGCAGGAGGGTGCCGTCACCTCCGAACGTGAGCAGCGCATCGAGATGCGTGTCGGGCGACAGGCGACCGGGCGGCGGGTCCCACAACGGCAGCAGCCCCTCTTCCGCAAACAGCGACACGTTGTGCCGCGCCGCGGTGTCGGCGACCGTGCGCAGGACGGCGGGAAGGCCGTCGTACCGCGGGTTGCCGACGACGCCGACATTCATCGCGGCTCGAGACTCTCCTCGTGATGCAGTGCGGCGACGGTGCGGGCAATGCCCGCCGGAGTGAGACCGAACAGCTCGAGCTGGTCCGCCCGCGGCGCCTGGTCGTGGATGATGTCGGGCACGCCGACCGCCACCACGCGCACCTCGGGATGGGAGATCTGCAATCGGCCGGCGAGGTAGGCGCCGAAGCCGTTCGTCACCACGCCTTCTTCCACGGTGACCAGCGTGCGGCAGGTGAGCAGGACCGACTCCAGCATTTCCTGGTCGATCGGCTTGAGGAACCGGCAATTGACGACCGCCGGACTGAACCCTTCCGACGCGAGCTTCTCGGCCGCGGCCAGCGCCGGCTCGACCATTGTCCCGACCGCGAGGATCGCGATTTCGCGACCGGGTCGGAGCAGCTCCCAGGTACCGTACGGCACGGCACGCACCTGGGGGACCGGGCCGGGATCGCGCGGCGCCTTGTCGCGCGGATAGCGGGTGCAAAACGGTCCGCTCCGATGGTCCAGCGCCGTCCGCAGCAACCCGACCAGCTCGTCCCCGTCCTTCGGCGCGGTGACGGTCATCCCCGGAACGGCCAGCATATAGGCGATGTCATAGAGACCCATGTGGGTCTGGCCGTCTTCGCCCACCAGTCCCGCCCGATCCATCGCGAAGATCACCGGGAGCTGCTGCACCGCGACATCGTGGATGATGCTGTCGTAGCCGCGCTGGAGGAACGTCGAGTAGATCGCGACGACGGGTCGCACGCCCTGGGTGGCGAGACCGCCCGCGAACGTCACCGCATGCCCCTCGGCGATGCCGATGTCAAAGAATCGCTCCGGCCACGCCTTCTGGAAGATGTTGGTCCCGGTCCCCGACGGCATCGCCGCCGTGATCACCACGAAGTCAGAACGTTCTTTCGCGAGCGCGGTGATGCCGTCGCCGAAGACCTGGGTCCAGGTCGGCGGCCCGCTCGCCTTCTTGCGCGGTTCCCCGGTCTCCGGATCGTAGGCCGCGAGTCCGTGCCACTTCTCCTTGTTCTCTTCGGCGTGCGCGAAGCCCTTGCCCTTCTCAGTGATGATGTGCACCACCCGGGGACCCTTGAGGCCGCGCACGAACGCGAGGGTCTCCGAGAGCTTGTCGACGTTGTGCCCGTCGATCGGGCCGAAGTAGCGGAATCCCATCTCCTCGAAGAACATGCCCGCCGAGAAGAGGTTCTTGACCGACTCCTCGACGTTCTTGGCGAAGTCCACCACCCCGGCCCCGAAGACGTGCGACATCTTGAGGGTCAATTTCTTCACCGCTTCCCGCATCCGGTTGGTGCGCGGGTCGGCGACGATCGAGCCAAGCAGCTTGTTCATCGCGCCCACGTTGGGCGAGATCGACATGCCGTTGTCGTTCACGATCAGGATGATGTCGCGGTCGGAGTGCCCCGCGTTGTTCATCCCCTCGTACGAGAGGCCGCAGGTGAGCGCGCCGTCGCCGACCACGGCGACGACCTTGTAATCGAGGCCCATGAGGTCGCGCGCGGTCGCCATGCCGAGCGCGGCCGACATCGCGGTGCCGGCGTGACCGGCGCCGAACTGGTCGTGCGGGCTTTCGCTCCGCTTGAGGAAGCCGGAGATGCCGCCCTTCTGGCGGAGCGTGGGGAATTCCTCGTTGCGTCCGGTGAGGAGCTTCCAGGCGTAGGCCTGGTGCCCCACGTCCCACACCACCTTGTCGGTCGGGGAGTCAAACTCGCGCAGCAGCGCGATGGCCAGCTCGACGCAGCCGAGGCTGGCGCCGATGTGCCCGCCGGTGACGGACACCGTCTGGATCAGGCGTTCGCGGACTTCCTGGGCCAGCAAGGGGAGTTGATCCTTGCTGAGCTTCCTGAGGTCCGACGGGGTATGAATGCCTGAGAGTAGGGTCATTTCACATTCTGTAGGGGCCGGGCGAGCTATGAGCTTCGCGTAATAATAAAGCCGGCAAGCTCGCTGAGCGGCTCCGTCTCCAGGCCCGAGTGTTGCAGCCTCGCGATGGCTAGCGCAACCAGACGTGACGCCTCAACCCGGGCGCCCTCCACGCCCAGCAGGCTCACGTAGGTCGACTTGGCCAGCAGGGCGTCCCGGCCCGCGGTCTTGCCCAGCTCCTCGCTGCTCCCGGTGGCATCGAGCAGGTCGTCGGCGACCTGGAAGGCGAGCCCGACCTCCTGCCCGAAGGCCGTGAGGGCGGCCATCTGCGCGGAATCCGCCCCGGCCGCCATGCCCCCCAGCTCGCAGCACGCGCGGATCAGCGCGCCGGTCTTTCCCCGGTGGATTTCGGCCAGCTGCGTCGCCGTCAGGTCGCGACCCTCCGCGGCCAGGTCGAGCCACTGGCCTCCGACCATCCCGCGCAAACCCCCGGCATCGAGCAGTGTTCTGGCCATCGCGGCCTGTCGCAGGGGGTCGAGGGGGGTCGAGGTGAGGAGCTCGATCGCCACGGGTACCAGCAGCCAGCCCGCCCGCGTGGCGGTGGGGACATCGAACGCCACGTGCGTCGTCGGGCGTCCGCGTCGCTGGTCGTCGTCGTCCATGCAGGGAAGGTCGTCGTGCACGAGGGAATAGGTGTGCACTACTTCAAC
The DNA here is from genome assembly GCA_035274025.1 of Gemmatimonadales bacterium. Taxonomy (GTDB): domain Bacteria; phylum Gemmatimonadota; class Gemmatimonadetes; order Gemmatimonadales; family GWC2-71-9; genus SZUA-320. The sequence continues at coordinate 5,557 of DATEOL010000214.1, forward strand.
GGCGGCGGCCACCCCGGCGACGGCATCCTCCGACATCCCGCCCGCGGCCCGGTATGCCCCAAGGACGAGCGCAGGACGAACCCGTTTTCCGGACGTCCGGAGCGCGTATGCCAGTGCCTGGCCCAGGCGTCCCGTGGTGTCACGCGCGATGCTCGTGGCGCACGCCTCGAGCCTGGCGTCGGTGAGGATGCGGGCGCGGGCGAGAAGCTCGGCCGCGCCGCCGGCTTCACGCATCGAGGTCGCCAAGCCTGATCTCACCGGCGGCATCCTCGAGGACCTGCTGGACCCGGACTTCGGCCTCCTCCAGCCGCCCGCGCGCACTGCGGAGCAGGGCGACGCCTTCCTCGAAGAGCGCCAGCGACTGGTCGAGGTCGGTGTCGTCGGCCTCGAGGGCGCGCACGATTTCCTCGAGGCGGCGGATGCTCTGTGCGAGCGGGAGAGGTTCGGTCATCGTCTCAACGTCTCATCGCCACATCGTCTCATTCCGCCTTCGCGGGAACGTCGCCGTCGCTCACCCGTAGGTTGAACCTCTTCCCGGTCTCGAAATCCGCGGTTCGCCGTAACACTCGCCCGTCGTCGCCTCGAGCCACGGCATACCCTCGCGCGAGGACCCGCAACGGACTCAGGGCATCGAGCTTCGCGGTGGCGTGGTCGAGCGCGCGGCGCCGCTCGTAGAGCGCGTCGGTGATGGCACGCGAAAGCCGGTCCTCGGTGCGATAAAGACGCTCGCGCACCAGTCGGGTGCGGCGCCCCAGTGCCTTGCCGAGATGGGATCCGATCGAGCCGAGCAGGCGCAACACTTCATTCCGATCGGGAAGCACCAGCTCCATCGCCGCGGATGGCGTCGCGGCCCGCGCATCGGCCACCATGTCCGCCAGCGTGAAATCGGTCTGGTGCCCGACCGCCGTCACTACCGGAACCTTCACCGCGGCGATCGCGCGACACACCTTCTCGAGGTTGAACGCGGAGAGATCATCCTTCGATCCCCCGCCCCGCCCCACCACGCAGACATCGGCCTTGAGCCGGTTCACCATCGTGAGCGCGTGGACCAGCGCCCGCTCGGCGGCTTCGCCCTGCACCACGCTCCGCACCACCACGATCCGGGCGGGCCAGCGCCGCCGAGCGACCGTCACCATGTCGTGGAGCGCGGCCCCATCGAGGCTGGTGACGATCGCCACCCGCCGCGGGAATCTCGGCAGCGCCCGCTTCCGCGAGGGATCGAAGAGTCCATCCGCCGCCAGGGCTTCGCGCACCCGCTGCAGCTCGAGCTGCGCGTCGCCCACGCCCGCGGTGGGAAGGACGGTGACGGCGGTCATTCGAAGCTCGCCCCGCTCGGCCCAGAAATCGGGCCGCGCGAGCATGTAGACTTCGGTGCCCGGCGGAGGGACGACTCGCGCGCGACGCGCGTACGTGGCCCACATGGCGCAACGAATGGAACAGTCGGCGTCGCGGAGGGTGAAGAACCAGTGCCCCGACTGATTGACCTTGAGCTCGCCTATTTCTCCCTTGACCCAGACCTGACCGAGAGAACCCTCAATCGCGCGCCGGAGCGTATCGACGACCTCGGCGACACTCAGCGCGCGGAGCTCCTCAGTCATCCCCGAGCTGCCTGAACCGTATTCACAAGGAGCATGGCAATGGTCATCGGACCCACGCCCCCGGGTACCGGAGTGATCGCACCGGCCACTTCCTTCACGCCATCGCAATCGACATCGCCAACCAGCCGATAGCCGGTCCTGGTGCTCGCGTCCTCGACCCGATTGATCCCCACGTCGATCACCACGGCGCCCGGCTTCACCATCTCCGGCGTCACGAACCTCGGCTTCCCAATCGCGACGACCAGGATGTCCGCGCTCCGGGTGATCGCCGGCAGGTCCTTCGAGCGCGAGTGACAGACGGTGACGGTGCAGTTCCCGCCCGGCTTGTCCTGCAGCAGCAGGTTGGCCATCGGGCGCCCGACGATCGTCGAGCGTCCGACCACCACCGCGTGCGCCCCCTTGGTTTCGATGCCCTCGCGGATCAGCATCTGCATCACGCCGTACGGCGTCGCGGGCTTGAAGCCTGAATCATCTCCGAGGACCAGCTTGCCGACGTTGACCGGATGAAAGCCGTCGACGTCTTTCGTCGGGCTCACCCGATGAAGCACGCGATCGGTGTTCACGTGCTTCGGGAGCGGCGTCTGCACCAGCAGCCCGTGGATGACCGGATCGGCGTTCACTTCGTCGATGAGCGCGAGGATCTTCTCCTCGGGCGTGTCGACTGGAAGCCGATGGGTCACCGACTTCATGCCCGCTTCCTCGCAGGCCTTGCCCTTGTTCCGCACATAGACCTGGGACGCGGGATCCTCACCGACGAGGATGACGGCGAGTCCCGGCGTGATGCCCGTCGCCCGCAGCCCGTCGACTTCGACGGCGACTTCAGAACGAATTTTTTTGCCGAGTGCCGCGCCGTCGAGCAGCCGAGCGGTCATCGCGCCACTCCGACCGAGCGGGTCTCCCGGATCACCACCACGCGGATCTGCCCGGGATACTGCAGCTCTCCCTCGATCCGCTTGGCGATGTCCTCGGCGAGCGCCGCGGCCTGGTTGTCGTCGATGCGGTCGGGGGTGACGATCACGCGCACCTCGCGGCCGGCCTGGATGACATTGGTCTTCTCCACCCCGGGGAATCCGCCCGCGATGGCCTCGAGCGAGGTGAGCCGCTTGACGTAGCTCTCGAACGCCTCGCGCCGGGCACCGGGGCGAGCTCCGCTGGCCGCGTCCGCGGCCTGCACCAGCACCGACTCGGCCGACTCGTGCGGCACGTCGTCGTGGTGAGCCTGGATGCAGTTGATCACCGCGGCGCTCTCGCCGTACTTGCGCGCCATCTCGACGCCGAGCTCCACGTGGGTGCCTTCGCTCTCGTGGGAAAGCACCTTGCCCACGTCGTGCAGCAGTCCGCCCCGTCGCGCGAGCGCCACGTCCAGCTTGAGCTCGGCGGCCATCATCCCCGCGAGCCACGCGACTTCCTTCGAATGCTCGTAGATGTTCTGGCCGTACGATGTGCGCCAGCGCATCCGGCCCACCAGCTTGATCAGCTCGGGATGCATACCGTGGATTCCCACCTCGAACGCCGCCGCCTCACCCAGCTCGACGATCTCGGTCTCCAGCTCCTTCCGCTTCTTGACGACGATCTCCTCGATACGCCCCGGCTGAATCCGCCCGTCGGTAATCAGGGCCTCGAGCGCGCGGCGCGCGGTCTCGCGGCGGATCGGGTCGAAGCAGGAGATGACCACGGTGTCGGGGGTGTCATCGATGATGACGTCGACACCGGTCGCGGTTTCGAAGGCGCGGATATTCCGGCCTTCGCGGCCGATGATGCGCCCCTTCATCTCGTCATTGGGGAGCGGCACCGCGGCCACCGTCGTTTCCGCGGTGGTCTCGGCGGCGAGCCGCTGGGTCGCGATCGCGATGATGCGGCGGGCTTCCTTGTCCGCGTTCTTCTTCGCCTGCTCCTTGATGTCGCGCCCCAGCGCCTGGGCCTGGCCCCGCGCTTCGTCTTCGGCCTTCTGCATCACCTCGCGGCGGGCGTCCTCGGCGGTGAGGCCGGCGACCCGCTCGAGCTTGGCCTGCTGCTCGCGGACCAGGGCCGAGATCTCCTCCTGCCGGCCCTTGAGCCGTCCTTCCTGCTCGGCGATGCCGCGCTCCTTCGCACCGGCGTCCTTCTCCCGGCGATCGAGCTGCTCGCCCCGGCGATCCAGCGCGCGCTCGGCTTCGTCGGTGCGCCGGGCGGAGCGCTCCACTTCTTCGCGGCGTCCCTTGAGGTCACTCTCCAGCTCTTCGCGCAGCCGGAGGATTTCCATCTTGCCTTCGACGACGGCGGAATTGCGAATGGTCTCCGCTTCGCGGCGGGAATCGGACAGCAGCGACTGCGACTCGGTGCGGGCGGTGTCGAGAATGGCGGCAGCGGAGCGCTTGCGAAGACGAAGCGTGAAGCTGATGACCGTTCCGGTGACCAGAACGCCCAGTGCCAGCCCCACGATGAACCAGAGGGGGGTAAACCCGTCCATGGCCTTATCTCCCAACGCGGCGCCCTGAGGCGCCCGCGAGTGTCGTCAGACGTCGCCCGATTGTCCCCCGCCGCGACGGGCGGGAGCAAGCCGGGTCAGCTCCTCCACCAGCGAATGGATCCGGCCCGCCATCTCCGTGTCTCCACGGCGGGCCTGAAACAGCTCATCGGTCACCGCCAGGCCCGCGAGGATCGCCACCTTGTGCGCCTCCACGGTGCTCATGCCGCTCCGGATGGTCCGGAGCACCTGGTCGAAATAGGCCGCCACTTCCTGGGTGTATTCCGGAGGAAGCTCGGAGCGGACGGTGAATTCCTCACCGCCGATGGTGACCTTGACTGCGGTTCGCGGGGCGGTCATCCGGCCTTCTCATTCCGGTCTTCCAGGAAGACCAGCCGGGTCGACACCGCGCTCATGTGTTCGCGCGCGTTGACGAGGCGGCTGCGCAGCTCCTGGTTCTCCCGCTCCAGGTCCACGATGCGCTGCCGCACCTGCAAGAGCTCGGGTCCGGCCAGCGTGCCGCCCTTGGAGCGTGCCTCCGCGACTTCAGCCTCTGCCCGGTGCGCGCGGGTGCGCAGGCCGCTCACTTCCTCCATGAGCTTCCGCACCAGGGTATCGAGTCGAGCGAGCTCGACCT
>DATEOL010000215.1:0-4232 GCA_035274025.1 Gemmatimonadales bacterium
AGTCGGCGCGCGCCTGCTGGGTCCGCATGACCTGGAGCTGGGTGTTGAGATCCTTCACCATGCCCTTGGTCGCACAACCACTGGCGACAGGCGAAAGGGCGACGGCGAACGCGAACAGCGCTCTCCTGCCCGCCTGCCCGCCTGCCCGTCTGCCCGTCACGAGCAGCCGGGAATACGCGAAGACAGCGTTTCCCGCCCCGAGAGCAGCGTGAACTCGGCGCGCCGGTTCTTGTCCCACGCCGCTTCATTGTGTCCCGGATCGAACGGCGCGGTCTCTCCGAGGCTTGCCGTCTCGAGCCGGTTGCCGTCGATCCCCTTGCGCACCATGTAATCGCGGACCGATTCGGAGCGGCGGGTGCCGAGGACGAGATTGTACTCGTCGGTGTAGCGCTCGTCGGCGTGACCGGTCACGCGAAGGCGAACCTGCGGGAAGAGCTTGAGCAGGTCGGCCTTGGCGTCGAGAATCCCCATGTCGGATGGACGCACGTCGTACTTGTCGGTGTCGAAGTTGACCATCCGCGACAGCTCGTTCGCGCCGCTCGTGATCGCGTTCTGGCACGTCGTCGGGTCGGTCGTGTTGACCGGTGGCCGGGTCGTCTCCGGCGTGCCTGATGGCGTGGTCGGCTGCGGCTGCGACGGTGTCGGCACCACTTCGGGTGCCGGCTTCTTGCTGCAGCCCGCCAGGATCATGGCGGCGACGGTCAGCGGAACGAGGGTGCTGCGCATCGTCGGTCCTCCAGAGTTCAGGAAACTCATGGTCCGCCCAGGCGGCGCGACCATGCGGGAAGCTGGGCCGTGCCGGGCGTGCGCAGGACACGCACCCGGCTGGTCTCCAGGTCGATGACGTGGAGCTGTCCCCGTCCGCCGCGGTTGGACACGAACACGAGGTGCCTTCCGTCGGGGGCCCAGGAGGGATCTTCGTTGCGTCCTTCCGAGGTGACCTGTCGCACCTTCTCGGTGGCGAGGTTGAAGGTCATCACCTGGAAGGAGCCGCCGGTCTCGCGATGGAATGCGAGCGTGGTACCGTCGGGAGACCACTCGGGCGCGAAGGACGGTCCGTCCACCCCATACTGATAGGGGACCAGCAGCTCCTGGTCGGTTCCGTCATTCGACATCACGTAGATCTGCGGCGCGCCCGCACGCGTCGTGGTGAACGCGATGCGTCGTCCGTCGGGAGAATAGGTAGGCTGCAGGCTTTCTGCAAACCGAGTGACCGTCAATCGTTCGACGCAGCAGAGGTCGGGGACGTTGGCCTGGTGAATGGCGTAGCTGCGGTCGGTTCCGATCCGACTGAACGCGAGTCGCGTGCCGTCCGGGGAGAAGGCCGGGGTGATGTTCACCGTCGTCGCGGTGGTCGGAAAAATGGTGCGGGTGCCGGTCCCGAAGGCCTGCAGCACGATCACCCACTTCCCCTCCTGGTACTCCGTGAAGGCGAACCGGCGGCCGTCCGGGGCCCAGGCGGGAGAGTACGCGGTCCGCGCGGCCGGGGTGAGCGCGGTGTTCCCGTACCCGTCGCTGTCGACCCGCCAGACCCGGTTATCACTGATATATAGGAGACGGCTCGCCGCGATCCCGGGGGATCCCGAGGTCCAGCGCACGATCTCGTCGCTGATCTGGTGGATCCCGAGCCGCCCCTCCCCGGTCCCGGCCTGATCGACCGGCAGGGTGGTCTGTTGCTGGATCTGCCCCGAGGTCACTCCCCAGAGCCGGACCAGGACCCGGTCGCCGGACTTCTGCAGGTCGACGGCGAGCACCACGCTCATCGCGCGATAGGGTCCCCAGTTCACGCCGTTGGCCCCCGGTGGATCCATGGGTCCGGGCAGCGGGACCAGCTCGAAGCGGTCGCTGAAGTCGAGGTCGCGCTCGACGATGGCGCGCACGGAATCGAGACCGGGCGCGGGGAGCACGACGAGCGCGGGCCGCAGCTTCGGATTGCCGTACAGGAGCCGGAGCTCGACTTTCGTCGTGTCCTGCCCATGCAGGCGCGACGGCAGAGTGATCAACGCGCCCAGCACCGCGAGCACCCAGAACCGGATCATGGTGTTGGTGTCCTCGGCATGAACCAGAGTGCGATCTGGAGGGCGTCGTTGGGAAATCCTTCGGGCAGCGGGCCGAAGGCGTTCGCGTTGCCCGCTGCTTCAATGGCGCCCTGGGCGCCGAGGTCGAACGAGTAACTCCGCGAGCGTGACAGCACCCGGATCTCCTTCACGGTTCCATCGCGCAGGATGGTGAACTGGATCTGGGCCCGGAGCGCATTCGACCCGACGGGCCGCTGCCAGCGGCGGTAGATCTCGTTCACGATCCGCTCGAGATACTCGGGATAGGGAAAATTGGCGCCCGGGGTTTCGACGTTGGCGACATTCGTCCCGGTCGACGGCGTCTCGCCCGGGTTCGGCTTCTCGGTCGAGGCCGTGGTCTTCGCCGCCGCTTCCTGCTTCGGCTGTGGCGTGGTCTTCGTGGGCACCGGCACCGTCTTGGCCGTCTTGGTCGGGGGCTTGATCGGCGCGGCGCGTTCCGGGGGCCGCGGGATCGCCTCCGGGGCCGCGTGCTGGACCTCCGGCTGCGCCGCGGGCGCCGCGATGAGCTTCACGGCGTAGACCGTCCCCAGTGACTTGGGCTCGCGGGCGAAATACAGCACGAGGCCCAGCGCGGCGGCGTGCGCCATCAGGGTGCCCACAAAACCCATGGTCAGGCCCTCGGGCCTCCGCCTCGCGAGCCGCATCGCGCTCACTTCTGCTCGTCCTCCGCCACCAGACCCACGTCCGCGATCCCGGCCTCCCGGATGATCGCGAGCACCCGGACGACGTCACCATAGTTCGCCCGCTGGTCGCCCCGCAGGTACACGCCCGAGGGCTTCCGCCGGGCCAGGATCGCGCGGAAGCTGACCCGGAACTGCTCGTAGGTGAGCGCCTCGCGGTCGACGAACACCCGGCCGCTCCGGTCCACCGTCACGATCAGTCCTTCCTTCTGCGACAGCGGACGCGCGGCCGCGCGCGGGAGCTGCACATCGACTCCGCCCTGCAGCATCGGCGCGGTGATCATGAAGATGATGAGCAGCACGAACGCGACGTCGACCAGTGAGGTGACGTTGACGAAGTCGGAAACGGGCAGCGAGTTGCGGCCGCCCGACGCACGAATGCCGCCTAGCGCCATCAGAGCAATCCTTCCCGCGCCATCCACCCGACCAGCGCGTTGCCGAAGCCCTCCAGCTCACCTTCGAAGCGGCCCACCTTGCTGGCGAACCAGTTGTACGCCATGACCGCGGGGATCGCGACCGCGAGTCCCGCCACCGTCGTGATGAGCGCCTCCGCCACACCGGGCGCGACGACGGCCAGATTTCCCGAGCCGCCCGTGGCGATGCCCAGGAACGCATTCATGACGCCGAGCACCGTGCCCAGGAGGCCGAGCAGGGGCGCCACCGCGCCGATCGTCGCGAGCCACGTGACATAGTGTGCCGCCGAATCCCGCTCGACGGTGACTTCCTTGCTGAGCACCATCTTGAGCACCTCGAGCTGCGATTCGGTGAGCGTGTGCGTGGTGCGCTCGCTCTCGGTCATCGCGCCCGGCTTGAGCTCGCTGTAGAAATTGAGTCCCTCACGGAACAACCGGCTGAACGGCGACGGCGGAAGCTTCATCACCTTCCGATAGGCCTCCCGGAGTCCGGGCTCGCGCTCGACTTCATTGAAGAACCGGCGAGCTTGCCCCGCAATCCGACGAAACTGCCACCATTTCATGCCGATGATGAACCAGGACGAGAGCGACAGGATTCCGGTGACGATGAGCACCACGATCACTTCGGGTCCGGCGCTGCGAATCAGCTCCACCCAGGTGGTCGGTGTCCCTGTCTCGGCCTGCAGAAGCATCGCGACTCCCGGTGTGCGTAAGTTGTGAAAAAATAAGAGGGATCAGCACGGCATATGAAGTGGTGTCTCGGGGGGAGACGGGCGAGTGGCCGCGAGGCGCACAGAAGGACCGAAAGACCTGACGACCGGAAGTCCCAGAGTCTTAATGTCTTTCGGTCATTGGGCCTTTCGGTCCTTGGCACAAACGAAGAGGGCGGGGCTCAGCGCCCCGCCCTCCCCGTCGTTTCCGCCGCTGCCTCAGCTCGGGAGCCGGGCGATGCGACGAGCCTTCATCCCCGGAGGGATATCGGGTGAGACGACATGGAGGAGGAGCACCGTGGCGCTGCGCTGGCCCACGCGCACCACCTGGCCGGTGGCCATGAGCTCGTC
>DATEOL010000216.1:0-7666 GCA_035274025.1 Gemmatimonadales bacterium
TGCTGACGCTCTGGTCCTTCTTGTTGGTCACGATGACGATCGCCCCGTCGGGCGAGGGCTCCACGTTGTAGGAGCCGGCGCCGAGCGGGACCGCCTTCACGAGCTTGAGGGTGCCGGTGTCGTAGACCTGGAGCTCGTTGCCGTAGTTGCAGGCGACGTAGATCCGCGAGTCATCGGGCGACACCGACACGAAGGTCGCCGCGCACTCCTTGGTGAGGTCGGCCGTCGGCGGCACGTCCTCGCCCTTCCGCGCGGGGGCGGCCGGCGCACTGGCACCCGGCGGTCCGTGGCCCGCGTGCCCGGCGGTGCCCGCAGGCATCTGGTGCCCCATGCCGAGCTTCACGCGCCGGACGATGTCGAAGGATCCCGGATCGAGCTCCAGGATCTCGTCGCTGTGCATGCAGGAGACGTAGACCTTGGTACCGGCGTGATTCACCTTGACGCCGTGCGGCATGTCGCACGCCGTGAGGTCGGTCACCTTGGTCATCGTCGGCGCGTGGATGATGGAGACCGGATTCACCCGCGGACGCTCGCCGTGGAAATCGGAATTGGCGACGTAGGCCCACTCGCCGTCGGGTGACAGCGTCACCGTCGTCGGGAAGAGCTCGACCTGCGCCCGGCCGATCACCGTGTCCGTGGCGGCATCGAGTCGCCAGAGGGTGCCGAAGGGGACCCCATGCGCAATGGTGATGTAGTAGGACTTCTGGTCGGGCGCGACCGTGATGTTGTGGGGTCCGTCGATGTCAGCAGGCATGATGCCGACCGGCACCACGCGCTGAACTTCGAGCTTGCCACCGGCCAGCGGCTTGAGCCAGGTGACGATGTCTCCCGACTCGCTCACGACACCCACCAGGTACGCGGGTCGATCCTGGGCCGCGAGCGTCGCGGCGGGAATCAGCCCGATCAATGAGAAGATGAACCGGCGCATCAGGACTCCTTCTGGTCGAACACCGCGCGGGCCTCGACATCGGCCTGGAACACAACCGGGGCCTTGAAGAAACCGGTGATCACGGTCCGGCGCGGAATCACCACCACCAGCGCCCCCGGAGGCGGTTCCTCGAGACCGTGCACCGTCAGGAACGCCGGGGCCGCGATTCCCTCCGGAAGCTCCGCGATCCACGCGCGGCCGTGCCAGGTGAATCGGGCTGCCTGGCCTTCCGGCCGCAATTCCAGAAAATAATCGTCCTCCACCCGGAAAATACCCGGAGCGATTTCCTCCCCATCGCGGTAAAAGGTCGGGTCGAACGCCTGACCATCCTGGCGGGCAAAGTTGGCCTCGGCCGCCGCGTCGAGCGCTTCGAGGGCCGGAGCCCGTGCCCGCCACTCCAGGTGATGCCGGATCTCGTGCGTCAGGGTCTCCCAGGCCTCTTCCCGCCAGTCGAATTCGGGATCCGTGCCGCCGAGAGCCTGGAACGACCCGTGATAGAGGACGACGCGACTCTGGATGGAATCGACGTCATCGGCGGTCGCGGGAAGCGGGATGCACTCCCCGAGGGTGTAGACGTCGGCGTGCACCGGATGCGGAAGGGTGGCTGGGGAGACGACGATCTCGGCGATGCCTTCGAGGAACTCGGCCGGGAGCTCGGCGGCCATGCCCTGCACCATTACCTCGAAATCAGCGAGACGCATGACGAGGGACGACAGGCGGCAGGCAGTCTCGCCCGTCGCCGCTTACCCCAGTCGATCCGCGAGGTACGACTTGACCGCGTCGATCCCCACGCGTTCCTGCGTCATCTTGTCGCGATCCCGCACGGTCACGGTGCGATCCGTCAGGGTCTGGCCGTCCACGGTGAAGCACCAGGGCGTCCCGGCCTCATCCATCCGCCGGTAGCGGCGACCGATGGCACCGCTGTCGTCGAAGAAAACCGGCATCGAGCGGCGAAGGTCGTTATACAGTTCGAGCGCCATCTCGGGCATGCCGTCCTTGTTGACGAGCGGAAGCACCGCGGCCTTGATCGGCGCGACCGAGGGGTGGAACCCGAGCACGACGCGGGTCTCACCCTCGACGTCCTCTTCCCGGTACGCGTTGACCAGGACGGTGAGCGTCACCCGATCGGCACCCGCCGAGGTCTCGACGATGTATGGGAGGTAGCGCTCTTTGGCGGCCTGGTCGAAGTACTCGAGCTTCTTCCCCGAGTATTCCTGGTGCCGGCCGAGGTCGAAGTCTCCGCGGTTGTGGATGCCCTCGATCTCGTGCCATCCGAAGGGGAACTCGTACTCGATGTCGTAGGCGGCACGGGCGTAGTGGGCGAGCTCATCCTTGCCATGCTCGTGCCAGCGAAGCCGGGCCGGCTCGAGGCCGATCTCCTGGTACCAGCCCATGCGGAGTCCCCGCCAGCGCTCGAACCATTCCGCGTCGGTGCCGGGCCGCACGAAGAACTGCATCTCCATCTGCTCGAACTCGCGGGTGCGGAAGATGAAGTTGCCGGGCGTGATCTCGTTGCGGAACGCCTTGCCGATCTGGGCGATGCCGAAGGGAATCTTCTGCCGCGACGAATTGAGGACGTTCTGGTAATTGACGTAGATCCCCTGCGCGGTCTCGGGGCGGAGATAGATCACCGCGGCCTGCTCCTCCACCGGCCCCATGAACGTCTTGAACATGAGGTTGAAGAGGCGCGGCTCGGTGAGCTCGCATTCCTTGTGCTCACCGGGATGTTTCGACGGTTTCCGCGGGCAGGCGGCATCGGCCAGCTTGTCGGCGCGGAACCGCGCCTTGCAGGTCTTGCAGTCGACCATCGGATCGCTGAAGCCGGCGACGTGCCCGGAGGCTTCCCAGACCCGGGGATGCATCAGGATCGCGGAGTCGAGGCCCTCGATGTCGTCGCGCACGTGGACCATCGCGCGCCACCAGCGATCCTTGACGTTCTTCTTGAGCTCGACGCCCAGCGGACCGTAGTCGTAGACGGAGCCCAGCCCGCCGTAGACCTCGGACGACTGGAACACGAAGCCTCGCCGCTTGCACAGCGAGACCAGCTTTTCCATGAGTGTTGGTGCGGCCATTTCGGATCCAGGCGACAGGCGACAGACTACGGGCGACAGGCGACGTCTTACGTCTTACGTCCTACGTTACCGGGATGATCTGGTCTCGCCGGGTCCCCACGCTTACATACCGGATCGGCACCCCGGCCAGTTCCTGCAGTCGATCCAGGTATACCCGCGCGGGCGAGGGCAGGTCGGCGAGTTTCCGCGCTGTGCCGGTCGTCGCCTTCCACCCCTTCAACACTTCATAGACGGGCTTCGCGCGCTCGAGCGGCTCGATGCCGGTGGGAAACTCCTCGCAGCGTCCGCCGTCGAGCTCGTACGCCGTGCCCACGGGGATTTCGTCGAAGGTGTCGAGCACGTCCATCTTGGTGACGGCGAGGTCGGAGAGCCCGTTCACCCGCGCCGAGTAGCGCACCACCGTCGCGTCGAACCAGCCACAGCGCCGGGCGCGACCGGTGACCGCGCCGAATTCGCCGCCCAGTTTCCGCAACAGCTCGCCGCGTTCATCGAGCGCCTCGGTGGGAAGCGGGCCGTTGCCGACCCGGGTCGTGTATGCCTTCACCACCCCGAGCACGGCGTCGATGGCGGTGGGGCCGATCCCGGCGCCGACGGCGGCTCCACCAGCGGTCGTGTTGGATGACGTGACGAACGGGTAGGTGCCGTGGTCCACGTCGAGCAGGGCGCCCTGGGCGCCCTCGAGCAGCACGCGGCGTCCGTCGCGCACGGCGCGATGCACCGCGAGTCCCGCATCCGAGGCGAGGGGGAGCAAACGCGGAGCCAGCTTCTCGATCAGCCCGACGTGCTCCTCGAATGACGCGGTCTCGGTGGCCCCGAGCATCGCGAGCAGCGCATTCGCCCGTTCGATCCGCTCCTTGAGCATCGCGCGCGCGGAGTCGAGGTTCCGCAGGTCGCCGACCCGAATGCCCCGGCGTCCGTACTTGTCCTCATATGCCGGACCGATGCCCCGCCCGGTCGTGCCGATCTTCTGGCTCTTCTCTCCCGCCTTGTCGAGCAGCTTGTGATACGGCAGCACCAGGTGGGCGCGATCCGAAACCAGCACCCGACCCTCCGTCACCACACCCTTCGCGTGCAGCCGGTCCAGCTCCTCGAAGAACGTGACGGGATCGAGCACCACGCCGTTCCCGACCACACACTGGGTGCCGGGATGCAGGATGCCGGAAGGAATCTGCTGCAGGATGAACTGGTCGGTGCCGATGACGACTGTGTGTCCCGCGTTCGCCCCGCCCTGGTAGCGCACCACGAGGTCGGCCGACTCGGCGAGCACGTCGACGAGCTTCCCCTTGCCCTCGTCGCCCCACTGCGCCCCGACGACGACGATGCATGAACGGTCAGGCGAGAACATGCGTCAGTCGCCCTTGCGGCGCTTGCCACTGCCACCGCCGCCGGTCCCGCTCCCATGGGTGCTGGTGCCGGAGTCCGCCTGCACCATCTTGGCCGTCTCCCGGGTGATGGTGCCGGCATCGACCAGCGCGTTGGCGTGGCGAGCGAAGGAGCTCATATCGTGCTCGCCGGAATTCATCAGGGTGGCCAGCTCCCCAAGGCGGGAGTCCCGGATGGCGTCGCGCACACCCGGCGTGGCGATCAGGGCCTCGACGACGGGAACGCGGCCGTTCCCGTCGGCGCGCGGGACCAGCTGCTGGGCGATGATGCCCCGCACCGCGGCGGCGAACCGCACGCGGCCGATCTCGCGCTCGTCCTGCGGCAGGAGGGTCAGGACCTGGCCCACCGTCGCCACGACGTTCGGCGTCGGCACTACGGCAATGACCAGGCGTCCAGTCTCCGCCGCCTTGATGGCATGATTGACGGCGCTCGCATCCCGCAGGTCGCCCAGCACCACGACGTCGGGATCCTGCCGCAGGGCGGCCCGCAGGCCGACCTCGGCGTTGTCGGTGTCGACACCGACCTCGCGCTGGGTAATCGAGGAATTGAGGTCCCGGTGCAGAAACTCGATCGGATCCTCGATGATGACGATGTGGCGCTGATAGGTCTGGTTGATGTGATGCACCATCGCGGCCACGGTCGAGCTCTTGCCGCTGCCGCTCACACCGGTGACCAGCACCAGGCCTCGATCCGAATCGGCGAGCTGCTGCACCGAGGGCGGGAGCGACAGGGACTCGATCGTCGGCAGCGTGAAGGGAATCACCCGCATCACGATCATGAAGGAAGAACGTTGCCTGAGGATGTTGATCCGGAAACGGCCCACTCCGGGAAGACCCCAGCTGCAGTCGAAGTCGCGGATGGTATCGAGCTGCTTCCGCGCCTCCTCGGTGCCGACCAGTCGCAGCGCGATCGCGCGGGTCTGGTCCGGCGTGAGCCGCTGCTTGGTGAGCGGCGACAGCTTCCCGTTGACGCGCGCGCGGAAGACGTCGCCCGCCTTGATGTGGAGGTCCGACGCACCGCGCTCAACCGCTGCCTTGATGATTTTCTCCAGCGACGCGCCAGCCATCAGCCGTTCCTCCCAGGCAGGAAGCCCATCCGGTCCTTCACTTCGCGAACCGTCTCCTTCGCGATGGCGCGGGCGCGCTCGGCGCCCCGGGCCAGCAGCTCATCCCCCTGCTCGGGGTCCTGTCGCAGGGCCAGCGTGCGCTCGCGGATCGGCGCGAGCGTCGCGATCATGTTGTCGGCCAGCACCCGCTTGCAGTCGAGACAGCCCCAGCCGGCAGACCGACACTTCACCTCCACCTCGGCCACCGTTTCGGGCGGGCTGAAGTGGGTGTGAAGATCGTAGACAACGAGACACTTCGTCGGCTCGCCCGGATCAGTCCTCTTGACCCGCGCGGGATCGGTCATCGCCGGCCTGAGCTTGTTCCAGATCTCCTCGGGCGACTCGGTGATGGCAATCGTGTTGCCCAGGCTCTTCGACATCTTGGCCTGGCCGTCGAGACCGAGGATCCGCCGCGCGGTCGTGTGCTGGGCTTCGGGCTCCGGAAGATAGGGCGCGTCGGGTGAAAAGCGCTGGTTCCAGCGCCGCGCGACCTCGCGGGTGAGCTCGAGATGCTGGGCCTGGTCTTCTCCCACCGGCACCAGGTCCGCGCGATACAGCAGGATGTCGGCGGCCTGCAGCACCGGATAATTGAGCAGTCCCGCGGGAACGCTCTCGAGACGCCCGGCCTTATCTTTGAACTGCGTCATGCGCTCGAGCTCGCCGAGCGGCGTCACCGAGTTGAGCAGCCACTGGAGCTCGGTATGCTCGGGAACGTGCGACTGCACAAAGACGATCGCATGCTCGGGATCGATTCCCGCCGCGACGAGACCCAGGGCCATGTCGCGCGAACGTCCGGCGAGCAGGGTCGCATCGTACGGAAACGTGATCGCGTGCAGGTCGACGACACAGTACAGGCTGTCGAACCGGTGCTGGAGGGCGACCCAGTTACGGACCGCGCCGAGCCAGTTACCGATATGCAGTTCACCTGAAGGTTGTATTCCGGAGAATACTCGGGGCATCGGGGCAAGCTAGTGGCCACTGACCCGAGCCACAAGATCAATCCTGTCATGGACTTACTCGAATCCGCCCGACGCGCCGCTACGCTCGCGGCGGCCTATCTCCGGACCGCCGTCCCGCCTGACCCTGAGGCCTGGACCGCCAAGGGTCAGAACGACTTCGTCACCGAGGTCGACCGTCACGCGGAGGAAATCATCCGGGGTTCGCTCCTGATCGACACGCCGAACGCGCGGGTCATCGGCGAGGAGCTGGGCTCGGAGATCGTGACCGAAGGGCTGGTCTGGATCGTCGACCCGCTCGACGGAACGACCAATTTCCTGCACCGCTATCCCTCCTGCTCGGTGTCGATCGCGGCCGCGATCGATGGCACGCTCGAGGCCGGTGTGGTCCTCCGCCTGGAGCCGGACTGGTGCTACACCGCGGCGCGGGGCCGGGGCGCATGGCACGGGACGAGTCGACTCCAGGTCTCCCGGGTCTCGCAGCCGGCACACGCGCTCATCGGCACCGGGTTTCCGTTCAAGCACCCGGACACGCTACCTCAATACCAGCGCCAGTTCGCGAGGGTGATGAACGCAACCAGCGGCATCCGTCGCGCGGGTTCCGCCGCGCTCGACCTCGCGGACGTGGCGTCAGGAAAGTTCGATGGCTTCTGGGAACTTCAGCTCGCGCCGTGGGACGTCTCGGCTGGTATCCTGCTCGTGCGCGAGGCTGGCGGTGTGGTGACGGATCTCGAAGACAATGATCGAGGGATCGCACACGGACCTGTCGTGGCCGGAAATCCGGTTATTCACGAGTGGCTGGTTCGAACGATGGCCAATCCGTGAGCTTGGCATCGATCGTGGCCGGGAAACATCCATACAGCAATACGCAGATGACGCAGATGATACCAGATGCCTCTCGTGATCCACCCGAAATCTTCGATTCAGGGTGAGATCTCAATTTGCTTTTTTTCGGTTCTTCCGGACATTCCGGGGAGGATCAGCTTCCGCGGCAGTTGCCCGCCGCTCAGGAATCCATACGGCCGTCCACAGATTCACACCGATTTCCTGGATTGGCACCGAGGCGTCCCGGGCATGCCTGCGCATCGCCAGTTTGGCTCGACCCGAATGTCTTTGTGAACAGCACCACAGTTGAGTTCCCCGGCTCGTACTCAACCTGCGTGTTTCCACAAAATCAGGATCGTGCCACCTTGGCGATGCTCCGGCATGCCCGGGAGGCCTC
>DATEOL010000217.1:0-15804 GCA_035274025.1 Gemmatimonadales bacterium
TTGAGCTCGGCGTATCGTTTCCGGTTCACCTCGGACCAGCGACTGTCCGGCTTCCTCGGGGTGAACTTTCGGGCGAACCGGTCGTCGTCGATCCGCTTGATCAGGCTGTCGATCCAGCCGTGACACAGTGCCTCGTCGAGCGCGTCCTGGTACTCGATCGACGGGACACCGGTATGCTGCTTGTGGAAGACCAGCCAGATCTCCGCCTCCGAAGCGTGATGCTTCTGAAGCCAGGCCCGCCATTCCTTCGGCGTCTGAACCAGGAGGGTCTTCATCAGCGGGAAGGTAATGCCCGCTGGTTCCAGGGACCGGGATTGAGGACAAGGCTCACGGAGCCGTTCACTCGCTCGATCTGCAGAATGTCCTGGGCCTTGCCCTCGACCAGCAATCGGTCCGTTCCGACCGGGGTCAGCGTGTAGCGGCGGCCAACGTCGAAGTAGATGCGTCGCGTGCCCGTGAACGTCGCGGTCAGGTCGGCGCCGATGGAGAGCTTCCCTCCATCGGGAAACTGCCAGACTCCCTCGAGGTCACGGCGAGATTCGGCTGAGAGCGTAGCCCGCGTCGCGGAAGGCAGGGCAGGCAGCTCGGGGACACTGGCGAGCACCGCATCCCACGCCACTTCGGAAGCAATCGTCGAGAGATCGAGCGCAGTGAGCGCGTTGTTCTCGACCTCGTCCGTGGTCACCGCGTACAACACATCGCCGTCGTACTGGGTCGCGAAGGGCTGGATCCCGCGCGACATCGAGCTGTGCACCTGGGCGGCGAGCCGGTTGAGCGCCCACCAGGGCAGCTTCTGATTGGTCACGACCAGGGTCAGCGTGGTGTTCCCGCTCGGCGTCATCGCGGAGTCGGCGGCACCCCCATGAATGCCCAGCCGCTGGGGCTGGTTGAGCCGGTCCCGCATCACCGAGGCGATGGGAGGGCAGGGCGTACCGGGCGTGTTCCGACCACACCGGACCACATTCCCGTCCCGTCCGACGATGAGGCCGAGCGCATTCACGACCGTGAAGACGGCAATCTTCGTGGGTCCCACCTGCCGGAACGCGCCGCCCTGGCCGGAGTGCGGCCAGCGACCGTACGCCTCCGCCGTCGTGTCGTTCACGAAATAGATGCCCTGCATTGCGTAGCGTCCCGCGCCCCGCGCACCGAGGGGAAACCAGCCCGCCTTCGCCGAGCGGAGCGCGGCACCGCCGAGCGCGTCGTCTGGCGTGACGCGGCTGAACCGCCGCCCGCCTACGTCGTAGATGATCGCCGCGAGGACTCCCGCGATGAAATCATGCTCGCCGGCCTTCGCCCGTTCCGCCTTGATCGCGTTCGCGACGCCGGTTGCGGCGGAAAGTCCGTACCACGATCCGCCGGAAAGAACGACTGACTGGATCTGATGATCCTCGTAGCCCAGCCGCGCGGCGTCGGTGTTGACCGTGCCCGGCGCGCCGCCTCGCGCGTCGACCGCCGCCTTCACTCCACGCGGGAAGTAGAAGACCGTCGTCCCGGTCGGTCCCTCCTCATACTCCGCGACACCGATCAGCATGCCCGGGAAGTCGAATCGGATCGACTTGCCCGTGGTGTCGATCTTCGGGAGCGGTTGCTGGGCCTGGAGCATCGAGGTGCTCAGGGCCGCCACTGCGAGATGTCGAAGGCTCATGGTTACTTTCGTCTGTCCCCCAATCGGGGTTAAAAATGCGCTCAATCGCCCTCGTCGCTGCAATGCTGTCCGCGGTTACGGGAACGATCACCGCCCAGCAGCCGCCTCGAACGCTGGTGATCGTTCTCGCTCATCCCGATGATGAGACTCCGGTGGGTCCCATGCTTGCGCGGTACGCGCGCGAGGGTGTGCAGGTCCATCTCATCGTCGTGACTGACGGCGCCCAGGGCGGGTCGAACACCACGATTCCCCGTGGACCCGAGCTGGCGCGTGCGCGGGCGGAGGAGGCAGCCTGCGCGGCGAAAGCCCTCGGCGCCCAGCCGCCCGTGCTCCTGGGCTTTCCCGACGCCAAGCTGGGCGACTTCCTGGCCGATCCTCCCTTGCTCTACCGCCTGACTGATCGTCTCGCCGCTGAGCTCGCGCGGCTCCATCCCGATGTGCTGCTCACGTGGGGTGCGGACGGCGGAACCGGACATCCGGACCACCGGTTGGTCGGCAGCCTCGTGACCCAACTCGTCCTGGCCGGTGCTCCGGGCGCGACGGAACACCTGTTCTACGTGAGCATGCCCCCGGAGATGATCCAGGGCGCTGGGCGCCCGGCGCCACCGCTGCTTCACCCGCAGGAGAAATTCTTCACGACGCGCGTTTCGATCACCGATCCTGACATCGAGGCCTCGGGCCGATCAATGGAATGTCACCGCACGCAGTTTCCCGAGGAGATGCTCCGGCGCATCGCTCCACTGCGGGCGTCGATATTCAAGGGAGTCGTCACCCTGGTGCCTGCGTTCCCCGGTGAATCTACGACCAGCCTCTTCCGCTGACAGGTGACCATCTTGCCGCCCATGCGTCGGACCTTTGCCGCAGTCGCACTCGCGCTCACGCTGAAGGGGGCCGCGACGGCACAGACGCCGGTCGACGCCGTTGGACGCGTCATCGACTCGGCGGTCCAGGCTCACGCCTTTGCCGGTGCCGTGGTTGCCGTGGCCACCAATGGGAAGGTCGCGTTCATCAAGGGGTACGGCCTGGCCGACCTGGAGCAGCGTACGCCGATGACGGAGAAGACGGTCCTCCGCATCGGTTCGGTGACCAAGCAGTTCACCGCGGCGCTGGTCCTCAAGCTGGCCGACCAGGGGAAGCTCTCGCTCGACGATACGCTCACCCGTTACGTGCCGGATTTCCCGAGAGGTGGCGAGGTCACCATTCGCCAGCTGCTGAGCCACACCTCCGGCGTCATGAGTTACACCAATCCCAGGGTCATGTCGCAGCTCAAGGACGCCGGGCGCCGCGAGTGGACGATCAAGGACCTGGTCGCGCGCATCTCGACGCTGACTCCACTCTACGAGTTCGATCCGGGCGCCGGTTGGAGCTACAGCAACTCCGGCTACATGCTGCTTGGCGCCATCATCGAGAAGGTCACGGGGAAGTCATACGCCGAGGCCCTCAAGGCGGAGCTGCTCGATCCGCTGGAGCTTCGCGACACCCAGGTCGACAACCTCGCGGAGATCGTGCCCGATCGCGCGCGGGGATATGAGACGTCCAAGACGTCGAGCACCGGGTTCAAGAACGCCGACTTCATCGCGATGGGCGCCGCGGGTCCGGCCGGCGCGATGCGGTCCACCGCGTCAGACCTGCTCGCGTGGCACGCCGCGCTCTTCGGCGGCCAGGTCCTCAAGCCCGAGACGCTGGCGCTCATGAAGACACCCGCGCGGCTCAAGGACGGCCGGCTGGCGAGCAAGAACAGGATGCCACCGGCGTGGGTTCCGGAAACCACGGAATACGGATTTGGTCTCTTCCTGGGGAACCTCAACGGTCACGTCACCGTGGGGCACGGCGGCGCGATCTTCGGGTTCAATACCTGGATGGAGACGTTTCCCGACGACAAGGTGACGATGCTCATAATGGCCAACACGGGATATCCGGCGGCGGAGCAGATCGGCCCGAAGGTGGCGCAGGCCTGGTTCACGTCGGCAGTGCCGTGAAGGTGTTCTTGACTCGCCGTGAGGTGAGGAAATAGAAGATCCAGGCGACGCCACCGACGATCCCGAGAATCACGTGACTGCGGGCCTCGGTGAATTCACCCGGCGCAACGGCGTCTCCCCTGGCGAGCATCGCGCTGGTCAAGGCTCGGATGAACGACTCCTGCATCACGAACCCGATGACATCCGTGATCACGAGCAAGGTGAGCGCGAACAGCGCCCAGCGTGGCGTGCTTGGGCGCGGGCGCACCAGCAGGTAGAAGGTCCACCAGAGGCCAGCCGCGACAATGACCGCCTGAACCTGCGAGAACATCCTGAAGCGAACCACCGGGGGAGAAAGCTGGGTGAGCTTTTCCCACTCGGTGGCGGGGATGAACGACCACTCTACGAGCGGGAAGAGGTAGAAGAACCCGCCCAGCAGGCAGCAGACACGGAACACGGCCAGCCAGCCTGCCAGGTGGGGGCGTTGCATCAGGAGTGGGCCAGGGCGATGCCGGCGAGCCAGGCGGGGTAGCTGAGTGCATGGCCGGCATCGACCTCCGGCGGGTTGGCCTGATGCAACCGGACGATGCCGGCGAGCGCCGCGTCCAGCCGGTCGAGCTCGCCGTACGCCTCGATGCCCAGCGTGGTCCACACCTCGGAGGCAGGGCCTGCCCGAACTTCGGTGACTTCGACGTTGCATCCGCTGGTGTAGCTGCCGGTGTGGTGTGATTGCATCCGGCGACTCTTCCGCACCGCAATGGTGGGAAGCCCTTCCAGGTTCAGCGCCCCGGTCCAGACCTTGGTCCAGATCTGGGCGCGGGCGCTGAGGGTTCCGATCGCGTGCGTCGCCCCTTCGCCGACCAGCGCCTTGATCTCCACTCCATGTCCGGCGCCGCGACGCTTGATCCCCAGCTCACGCTCGCCCGCCTGGCTCAGGTAGTGGTCGACCCTCGTCTCCTCCCGGCAGGGCCCGTGCGGATCGCTCACCAGCCACGCCTGCAGCCTGGGTCTCGGTCCCTTCCAGAACCAGCGGAGCTCCGCGGAGGCCAGCATCGTCCAGGTCCGCGCTCAGGCGAGCGTCATGGAATCAGGTCCGCCTTGGCGCCCTTGCCGATCGCGCCGATACCCGATTCCCAGAGCTTCCGGTTGAACGCGGGAATATCCTGGTTCGCCAGCGCATCCGACCGCGCCTTGAGTCCCGCCCACTCCCGCTCGAGCTCCGCCCGCAGGTCGCGCGAGGGCTGCGTCACCCGGGGCAGGTCGCTCTCGCTCTGGTTGATCAGGAAGAAGTAGTTCGCGGTGAACTTCTGGGGGAAGTTCTCCACGTCATCGTACGCCTTGGAGCGGCGCTGGATCATGTCCTCGTCCCACGCCTTGAGTTTCGCGTTGAGCGAGTCCCCCTCGCGCTTGAGGTCGGTGTACCTGGCCTCCGCGGGGATCTTCCCGAGCACCGCGGTCAGCCGGTCCCGCACGGTGTTGAGCTCGTTGACCGTCTCGTGCATCGTGCGGATTTCGCGCTCCATTCCCAGCATGAACTCGTGATACTCCGCGTAGGTCGCGGCATCCACGGTATAGAGGGGATTGGGCAGGATCTCGCCGTCGGTCGTGGCGCTGCGTCCACCTACCTTGAACGCAAAGTGGTACGTGCCCGGCGAGGCCTTGTGCCCGGCGTAACTCGACTCGAGATGCGCGCCGGTCACCCCCGGCAGCGTCGGGTAGCGCAGGTCCCACACGAACCGGTTGAGGCCCGGTCCCGCGGGGATGACCGGTTCGGCGGCGGGACCACCGCTCCAGCTCTTGAAGGTCGTATCGCTCTTCGACGAGAGGCGGCGCACCAGGCTTCCCGATGCGTCGGTGATCTCGAGGATCACGCTGTCGGTCTTCTCCAGCTTGGGCAGCTTGTAGTAAAGAACCATTCCCGACGCCGGGTTTACGCCCCGCGTCGAATTGGCACCGGTGAAGTCGTCCTTGGTCGCGTCGAGCTCGCTGCCGCTGTTGACCAGGATGGTACCCTGGGGACGATACGCGACCAGGTCCGGCGCGTCGGGCCGGTACTGCCGGACCAGCGAGAGATCATCGAGCACCCAGAATCCGCGCCCCGACGTCGCGGCGATCAGGTTCCCCTTGTGGACCCTGAGGTCGGTGATCGGCGTGACGGGGAGATTGAGCTGGAATGGCTCCCAGCTCTTCCCGCCGTTCCAGGAGATGAACAGGCCCAGCTCGGTGCCGGCGTAGAGCAGGTCCTTCCGGACGTCATCTTCCCGCACCACCCGGGTGAACGCGCTGGGGGGAATGCCGGTGTCGATCTTCGTCCAGCTCGCGCCGTAGTCGGTGGTCTTGTAGAGACCGGGCGTGAAGTCGTTGAACTTGTAGCGCGTGGTCGCGATGTAGGCGGTCCCCTTGTCGAAGGGGGAGATCTCGATCGCGTTGATCAGGCACTCGGCGAGTCCCTTCGGCGTCACGTTGGTCCACGTGGTCCCGCCGTCTCGGGTGACCTGCACGTACCCGTCGTCGCTGCCGGTCCAGATCACGCCCTTCTCGTGCGGGGACTCGACCACGTACGCGAGCGTGCCGTAGTTCTCGGCACCCACCGCTTCATTGGTGTAGGGCACCCCCGCCGTACCCTGCTTGTCCTTCTCGTTCCGGGTGAGGTCGGGGGACACTTCCTTCCAGGTCTTGCCGAAGTCACTCGTCTTGAGGAGCACTTGAGCGCCATGGTAGAACGTATTGGGCTCGTACTTGCTCCAGATGATCGGCGCGTTCCAGTTGTAGCGGTACTTCATGTCCTTCGCGTCACGGCCCATGTACTGGATCGGCGCGGGCATGATTTGCGTCGAGGCGGAGGCCCTGGTGTCGAGCAGCTCGATGGTTCCCTCGTAGCTGCCCCCCATCACGTAGCGGGGATTGTCGGGATCGAACGCGAGGAAGGCGCTCTCGCCACCGGCCGAGGAGGTCCAGCTCCGCTCGGAGACGCCGCCGCTGGCGAGCTCGCGGTGGGCGATCGAGACCGAGGAGTTGTCCTGCTGGCCGCCGTAGATCCGGTAGGGGAACTGGTTGTCGACGTTGATGCGGTAGAACTGGCCCGTGGGCTGGTTCCGGAGCGTGGACCAGCTCTTCCCGCGGTCGAACGTGACCGCGGCGCCGCCGTCGTCCGACAGGATGAAGTTGTCGGAGTTGTCGGGGTTGATCCACATGTCGTGGGTGTCGCCGTGCTGGACGTCCACGTTCTCCCAGGTCTTGCCGCCGTCGTTGGAGCGAAGCGCCGGCGCGCTCAGCACGTAGACCCGGTTCTCGTCCTTCGGGTCGACGAAGACCTCGATGTAGTACCACGCGCGCTGCACCAGCCGGTTGTCGCTCGACACCAGGCTCCAGCTCTTGCCGGCGTTCTCGGATGCGTAGAGTCCACGGTGGGGACTGTAGGAGTCGCCCTCGATGACCGCGTACACCTTCTCCGGATTCGAACGGCTCACGGCGATGGCCATCTTCCCCATCTTCTCGGGAAGTCCTTCGGTCATCTTCTGCCAGGTCTCGCCCCCGTCGGTCGACTTGTAGAGCCCGCTGCCGGGCCCGCCGCTGATCACCTGCCACGGCCGCCGCCCGTGCTCCCACATCGCGGCGTAGAGGATGCGGGGATTGGTCGCATCCATCGACAGCTCGGAGGCGCCGGTCTTCTCGTCTACATAGAGGACATTCTTCCAGGTCGCCCCGCCGTCGGTCGACTTGAAGACGCCGCGCTGCTTCGAGGGGCCGTAGAGCGCGCCCTGCGCCGCGACGAACACCACGTCGGGATTCTTCCGGTCGACGATGATCCGCGCGATGTGCCGTGACTCATCGAGGCCGATCTTCTTCCAGGTCTTTCCCGCGTCGGTCGAGCGATACATCCCGTCGCCCGACGAGGTCATCACGCCCCGGGGAGCGTGTTCACCCATGCCCACGTACACCACGTTCGGGTCCGACTCGGCGACCGCGATCGCGCCGACCGACCCGGTCTTGAAGAACCGGTCGGAAATGTTCCGCCAGGTGATGCCCATGTTGTCGGTCTTCCAGACCCCGCCGCCGGTGGTGCCCATGTAGTAGGTCTTCGGGTCACCGACCACGCCGGTGCTGGTGACAGACCGGCCGCCGCGAAAGGGGCCTATCGATCGCCACTTCACCGGCTTGAAGGCGCTGTCGAGGGACGACGCCTGTTGCGGGACCGGTGCGACAGACAGGAGCAGCATCAAGGGTATGATCATGGAATTCCCTTACTGGACCGGATGAATTCCGGCCGAGAATGGTACCGTCCTCAGTTCACTTCTTCATATAATGCGGAGGCGACCGCGTCATCACGCCGGGCCGCGGCGTGAAAGGCGCGGGTGCTGGCTTCCGTGAGCCGGGCGTTTTCGCGGGGCCGCTTGTCCCAGGCCATCTGTGCCAGTTCGACTGGTGACGCCGCGCCTTCGCCGGCCTTGATGGCGACGGCGTCCGCCCGCTGGAGCTCTTCATCTTCCGGTTCCTCGCACTCGGCCAGGTCCCAGGCCCAGACGAAGCTGCCGCCTTCCGTCTTGAAGAAGCGAACCCGGGTGTAGAGCCCGGTATCGTCCTCGTCGCAGATCGAGGACTCCCCGAGCAGGGTGCCATTGAAGCGAAGCGGCTTGTTGCTGAGACGGAAGATGACGTGGGAAGTGTCCATGGCGGGCACCATCCTTTCATTCATCGGGCGCGGAGTGCGGGCCGCGCCTTCCCCGTTGCCGGATCCTCCGCTGGGAGGGAGCCAGTGGCTCCGGGAGTCCCGACCTTTCAACTGTACGTCCGGGGACTGGATTCGTCTAGTACGAGGCCAGCCAGTGCTGGAACGTGTCGGCCCGGTGGCGGAACCGTCTGACCTTGCCCTCGGCATCGAAGTGCCAGATGTGCGCCTCGTCCTCCTCGACGACGCGGGACTTGGTGCTTCGCACCGTCCCTTCGAGATCGATCAGGGCGACGACGACGTCGCCGCTCTCGAGCAGGGTCTTGAGCTCGAACTTCTGGATCTCGAAGTCCGCCAGAGCCTGGAAAAACCTGGGGACCTCCGCTCGCCCCCGTCGCGGCTGCAGCCACGGCACATTGGTCGACACGATCCCGTATTCCCACTCGATGTTCTCGGCCAGGTGGCCGAGGATGGTGGGGACGTCACCCTTCCCGAATGCGTCGTAGATCGACTGCACCGTCTTCACGTGTGACATAGGCCTCCGGGGAGGTTGCCGTTCGCTTGCGGTGTCGGTGATTGTCAGGGGGAATTCAGCCCGGTGGTGGGTCGACGGCAGGCCCAGGCGCGCATGGATTGTACAGCGCCTCCGGTCATCACGCTATGTTCGAGGCATCCTTCCCAACTTGCTCATGAGACTGAAGCCGCTCCTCATCGCGGTCGCGCTCGCCGTTACTTCCGTCCAGGCCCAGACCGGCACCCGTCGCGATTCGGTCTATCGCGCGATGCTCACCTTCGGCTCGCTGGTGGAGCGCCCTTCGGTCGAGCCCAACTGGATGGCCGACAAGCGTGCCTTCTGGTACGTCGAGCGGCGGGCCGACACCACAGTCGCGTTCCGGCTCGATCCGGCGACCGGGGTCGCCACGCCGCTGCTCGATGCGGGCAGGACGCGCGATGCGCTCAGGAAATCGCTGGGCTACGAGCCGCCGTATCACGGGCTTCCGTTCAGTGCGCTGACGCTCTCGCCCGACGAGAAGTCGGTCCTGTTCGACGTCGCCGATCGCCGTTGGCAGCTCGACCTCTCGACATACTCGGTTGCGTCCATGGGACCATCGGCACCGCCGCCCGCGCGCAATCCCGCTGAGAGTCCCTCGCCCGATGGCCGGTGGGTCGCCCGGTCCGACGGGGACAACATCTGGGTGCGTTCACCTGCCGATGGCCGCTCGATCCAGCTCACCACTGACGGCGTCGATCGCAACGGGTACGCCGGTCCGCCGAACGCGACGCTCGACTGGTCGCCCGGCGGCACCCGCCTGATGGTGTCGAAGCAGGACAACCGGAGAGTGCATCACATCCCGGTGGTCCACTGGCTCAAGCCGGAGGAAGAGCAGGTCGAGTGGCGGCCGTATCAGCACTCCGGCAGCATCGCGGCACTTACCGACCTGTACGTCATCGATGTCGCCCGACGCGAAGCGATCCGGATCGACACCGGCGATGAAGCCGAGCGGCAGGTCCGGCCGGCCGGATGGCGCAAGGACGGCGAGGAAGCGTACCTGCTCCGGACCGATCGCCTCATCAAGCGCGTCGACCTCCTGGCGGCGGATCCGCGCAGCGGCAAGACGCGCCTCCTGCTCACCGAGAAGCAGCCGACCTTCGTCGAAGGACTCGCGCTCAATCCCGCGAATCTCTTCACGCCGTTCAGCGACGGCTCGAAGTTCATCTGGCGATCGGAACGCGACGGCTGGAGCCACCTCTATCTCTATCAGGGCGACGGCACGCTGATCCGGCGGCTCACCCAGGGGACGTTTCCGGTCGAGAGTGTCGTCGCGATCGACGAGAAGCGCGGCTGGGTCTACTTCCTGGCGCAGGACGACCGGACGCGTCCCTATGACACCCATCTCTACCGGGTCGACCTCAACGGTACCCGCTTCGCCCGACTCACCGAAGGGAAAGGGGAGCACTCCATCCGGATGTCACCGGAGCAGGAGTATTTCGTCGACACCTGGTCGACGGTCGGCCAGCCTCCCATGAGCGAGCTCCGTCGCGCGGACGGCACGAAGATCAAGGACGTGGGACACGCCGAGATCGGGAAGCTGACGGCGCTCGGATGGAAACCGCCCGATGAGTTCAGCGTCAAGGCGGCCGACGGCAGCACCGATCTTTACGGCGCGCTCTACAAGCCGTTCGACTTTGACGCCCGGCGCAAGTATCCGGTCATCGACCTGCAGTACATGGGCAACTTCGTCCACTCCGCGCCCCACCGCTTCCTCGGCACCTGGCTTGGTGACGAGGCGCAGGCCCTGACCCAGCTCGGTTTCATCGTCTACGTGGTGGACGGGCGCGGCACGACGGGGCGGGGCAAGGCCTTCCAGGACGTCACGTACAACTCGATCGGCAAGTTCGAGGTCGATGATCATGTGGCGGCACTTCGCCAGCTCGCGGCGAGTCGTCCGTGGATGGACACCAGCCGAGTCGGGATCACCGGGTATTCGTGGGGCGGGTACTATACCATTCGCGCCCTGCTCACCGCGCCCGACGTGTTCAAGGTCGGGTTCGCGGGCGCGCCGGTGGTGGATCTCCTCGCCCACTCGGCACCGATCGAGCCGTACATGGGACTGCCGCAGGACAATCGCGACGGCTACGCGCAGGCATCGAACATTCCGCTCGCGGGCAAGCTGCAGGGAAAGCTCCTGATGACGATCGGCACCAGCGACGTGAACGTGACGTTCAACCACACGATGCGGCTGGCGGACGCGTTCATCAAGGCGGGGAAGCACTTCGACCTGATCGTCATGCCGGAGGAAACCCACGGGCTCACGCCCGCGGCGCTGGCGTACTACAAGGAGGCCCGCGCGCGCTACTTCGTGGAACACCTCAAGCCCTAGGCGTGGGGCCGTCTCCTGCTACTTTATAGTACAAAGTCGATGGCAGCGACGGCATGACTGGCTGGCTGAGACGCATTCGGGGGATGATCGGAACGGGTCTGACCTGGGCCGTCGGGTGGGCCATCGGCGGCCTGTTCATCGGCGTGTCCAGCATCCTGCTACCCTGGCTTCCATGGGACGGCTTCTTCCGGATCTTCGACGCGCCCCTGCCCGCGCTTGCCGTTCCCGGTTTCTTCGCCGGAATGCTCTTTTCGGTGGTGCTCGGCATCGCGGGTCGCAACCGGCGCTTCGAGGATCTCTCGCTGTCCCGGTTTGCCGTGTGGGGAGGTGTCGGCGGCCTGTTGCTGAGCCTCCTGCCTGCTGTCCTGGTGCTGCTGGGACTGGCGAGCACAGAAGGCGGCAGGCTCGGCATTGGGCAATTCACCGCCGTGATCGTAATTCCGCTCACTCTCCTCAGCTCGGCCTCGGCCGCGGGCTCGCTGGTCCTGGCGAGAAAGGCGGAAGACCGCGCGCTGGCATCCGGGGCCGGAGAGAGGGTAGTTTAAAGGGCACCCTAAATGGCTAGCCATTTGATGAAGGCCGCCGACCTCGTCAACACCACTTCCGGCGCCGTGCGAAGCCTTATTACCTCCGGTCGCCTTCCGCCCGGCGCTCCGGTCAGCGAGCGACTGGTCGCCGCCCGCCTCGGCGTGAGCCGGGGGACGGCCCGCGGCGCGCTTCGCCTCCTCTCCCAGGAGGGTTTTGTCCGCTCCTCGTCACCCGGCCGGTACTCCCGCTTCCGGGTGGCACCGCTCACCGCGGCCGACCTGACCGATCTCACCATCCTGATGGCCGCGATCGACTCGGCGGGCGCGCGCCTGGCGGCTGCCCTCGACCCGATCGCGCGCGCCAGGCTGGTGATCCGCCTCAAGGCCATCAACGACAAGCTCGCGGCTGCCCTCGCCAAGGGTGACCAGCGCGCGGCGCGCGAATACGACGCCGAGTTTCACCGCACCTATGTGGCGCGAGCGGCCGGCGCGCGGCACCAGGGGGAGCATCGGCTGCTCGAACCCGAGCTGACACGCTATGCGCTCACATACCAGCAGGCGCTTTCCGGCGTGTCAGTGGCGGGCCATCGCCGGATCATCATGGCCATCGCGGCCGGTCGTGGCGCGGCGGCACAGGCGGCGGCGGAGCAGAACTGGCTCGACGGCCTCCGCCGCGCCGTGCAAGAGGTGGCCGTCATCGGTGAGCGCGGTTCCTGGTAGGCGCCCAGAGCCCGGAGCACAGAGCACAACCGCACCTTCATTCAGCCGACGAATCATGCGAACCCTGCGAATCGCCGCACTCATCGTTCTTGGCCCGATCGCGACGCTGGAAGCACAACAGGCGGCGGCGATTCTCTCGCGACCGCAGCTTGCCGACCTCGATACCTGGATCGAGAAGGCGCGGAAGGAATGGGAGCTTCCCGGGATCGCCGTCGCGATCGTGCAGGGGGACTCGGTCGTCCTCGCGAAAGGGTACGGCGTGCGCGAGCTCGGCAAGTCCGACTCCGTCAACGAGCATACCCTGTTCGGCATCGGCTCCAACGCGAAGACGATGACGGCGGCGCTCGCCGCAATGATGGTCGACGAGGGCAAGCTCCGCTGGGACGACCCGATCTACCGGTACCTGCCGGCGTTCAGGGTCGCCGACCCGTACGTCAGCCAGAACGCGACGGTGCGCGACGCGCTCTCGCATCGCACCGGCGTGCGCGGGCCGCTCGCATTCTACTACGGCGCGCCGCTCACCACGCCGCAGATCGTCGAGCGGATGCGCTTCCTCGACCAGGAAACCGGCTTCCGAAGCACCTTCAACTACAGCAACCTGATGTTCATGGTCGCGGGTGAAGTCACCGCCGCCGTGGCCGGCAAATCCTGGGGCGACCTGCTGCATGAGCGGATCTATGGCCCCCTCGACATGAACGAAAGCGTGCGGAGCGGGCAGCGCCTGGCCGGCCGCGCCAATGTTGCCTCCGCCCACATGACCCGGCGCGATGGCCAGCTCATCGTGATTCCCAACATCGGTGGGGAGGCGATGGCGCCGGCCGGCGCGCTCTTCTCGTCCGCGCGCGACATGGCCCAGTGGCTCCGGCTCCAGCTGGGCAACGGGGTCTACCAGGGGAAGCGGCTGATCTCGGAGCGCTCGATGAACGCCATGCGCACCGTGGTGACCGCGACCACGTTCGGCTCCGGTGACGGCCGGACCGGATTCGGTTACGGCCTCGGCTGGTTCATGGGGACCTATCGGGGCCATCGCGCCATCTGGCACGGCGGTGGCGTCGATGGAATGACCTCCGACCTGCAGCTTCTGCCGGACGACCAGGTCGGCGTCGTGGTGCTCACCAACTCCTCGTCCAACAGCCTGCACCGCGCGCTGACCCAGCACGTGTTCGACCTGGTGCTCGGGTTGCCGGAGAAGGACTGGAATGGGGAGGCACTGGCGCGTGCCGCGAAGCAGAGGGACGCGGAAACCGCGCGGATGAAGGCGCTCGAGGCCCAGCGCTTCAATGCCCCGCCGCCCTGGCCGCTGGAGCGCTACGCCGGCACCTATTCCGACTCGCTGATGGGCGAAATGACCATCGCGGTGGACGGGGACAAGCTCATCGCGCGCTACCACCCCGGCTACGTCGCGACGCTGGTGCCCTGGAGCCTCAATACCTTCCGCCTGGACTGGCGATACCCCAGCGCCGTGAATCCCCCGTTCGCGACCTTCAGCCAGTCCCCGACCGGAGGAATGCCCGACCTCGAGGTAGCCGGCGTGGGACGATTCCGCCGGCGCTAGTTCGCGGAAGCGGCCTTACCCTCCCTTGCGCGTGAGCCGAATGACAGCGGACGTGTCGTTGGCCCTTCGTGCGACCTCGATTGCCTTTTCCCGGTGTGCGGCCGCTACCGTGGGATGATTGAGCCGGGTTTCCGCATCAGCCGCGCAGTCATATCCGTTCCACAACGCGGGGTAGCCCGCGATCAGCTCCTCGAACGCCGATCTGCAGTCGCCGCGTCTCGCCAAGAATGCTCGAGCGAATGGAATCCGGGGCGAGGACCGCCGGAACCTGCGCTTCAGCCGTCCCGCTGACGGAGAAGAGCAGGCCGAAAGAAACCCACGCGTTCATGCGCAAGGAACCAGCCTATTGATGGGGTGCGAGGTCCCGGGAATACCAGTGAAGCACTCGCAGGGCACGCAATGTAACCCAGCGATTCGGCCTGCTTTCTCCTTCGTCCAGCTCGACCAGCATCGGGCCGGGATACCGGGTGTCGAGTCGCCAGGTGCCATCCCCGTCGCGCTTCGATTCGACCAGCGTAATGGCATCCGCCATGCGCTCCTCGGCGGCGACGTTCGCGCTTCGGAGATAGTCCAGCGCGCGCAGCACATCGTAGTGCCACCAGTTGGGGAAGGCGAACCGGGTGAACACCGTGCCGCCCTTGCGGTCCCGCTCGATCACTTCGCCGGTCGACTTGCGATGAAAGAGCCGCCGCTCGAGCAGGTATTCCTGTCCCCGAAGTCGTGCGGCGGTCACATCGGCCCCGGGTCCGAAGGTTTGCTCGTATTCGAGCAGCGCCTCGAGCACGCAGAGCGTCGTATGGAACGACGATCGCGTGGCCCCCCGCTCGGCTTCACAGTTCCATCCGCCGTCGCCGAGCTGCTCCCGGAGCAGCCGGTCGATGATGCCGTGAACGTCCTGCCGGAAGTACGCGCCCGCCGCGGCGACCTGCCCGTTGATGCAAGGTTCGATCTCGCCCTCGAAGAACCGATTGTCGGCGACCTCCTCCGGGCCGCTGTCACGCCAGGTCACGTGGTCCCGGATGCGGTCCATGGCCATTCGGGCCTGGTCGGATTCCGGCTCGAGGCCGAATTCCCGGAGCAGTATGACGGCATGCATCGTGGAGTCCCAGCCGCGATTCCATGCGGCGCCGCCCCATCGCCCGTCCTTGGCCTGCAGGGCGAGCAGTCGGGCGCCGAGTCCCTGCGTCGCGATCTTCGCGCGCTCGGCATGCACCTCGTCCGCGGACGCGCTGGTCAGGTCGCGCAGGACCTGCCAGCGAATCGCGGGATCCGAATCGAGAAGCCAGGCTTCAAGACTCAAGAGTGGGGAGCTCAAGGCTGCTCCAGTCGTCGTCACTGGCGAGCCAGAAAAAGAGTTCGTTGCCGTCGGGATCGCTGATCAGGAGCGTGGGCCTGCCCCAGTCCACGCGACGGACGGGAATGCGCTTCGAGGCAAGGTGAGCGAGGAGCGGCTGGAGCTGGTCGTCATCGAGACCGATGAATACGCGTCCATGTCCCGCCCGTCCCTGGGTCCGCTGGTCCACCTGGTTGATGATCAGCTCGAATCCGAAGAGGCTCACCTGGAACACCCAGGCCCGGCCGTCGGAGTCATAGCCCCAATCCCTGGAGAATCCGAGCCGTTCGGTGTAGAAAGTCTGTGAGCGCTCGCCATCGGCGACGAAGAACACGGTCCGTGCATAGAAGTTGTTCATGCGGTGTCACCCGTCGCGAGGCGCAGGGCACGCACCTCTCGATACGACAGGATGGTCAGCGCACCGAGGGCGAGGGTGAGGACAACCGCCAGCATGATTGTCATTGACAATCAACCTAACGAGCCACGGCTACTTCACGGCGACGTCCACCAGGCGC
>DATEOL010000218.1:0-4680 GCA_035274025.1 Gemmatimonadales bacterium
CTCCTCTCCAGTATGGCCAAGTACGTCCCGGGAAAGGTGTGGTCGCTTGCCGGTATGGCCGTGATGTCCGAGCGCCGGGGCGTTCCCGCCTGGGTCTCCACGGCATCCGCGATCCTGCTGCAGGTGGTGTCGCTGGGAACCGGCGCCTTCGTCGTTGCCGCTTTCGGCGTCGGGATCTCGAGAACCGTCAGCATCGCCGCCGCGGCGGTGGCGGTGGTCGTGGTGGGACTGGCGCTCTGGAGACCACTGGTGGGGCGGGTGATCGCCAGGGTGGCACCGACCGCGGATCTCACCCACATTCCCCGCGCGCCGGTCATCCTGTTTGGCGTCGTGGCCAACCTCGCGGCCTGGCTCGGCTATGGCGTAGCTTTCTGGCTGTTTGCCCGGGGTGTCCTGCCGCAGGAGGCCCCGGGTTTGGCCGATTCGGTGGGCGCGTACACGGCCTCTTACGTCGCCGGCGTCATTGCGCCGTTCGCGCCAGGTGGCCTCGGCGTGCGCGAGGGTGTCCTGGTGATGGCCCTGCGGGACCATACCGGTCTCGCCCCGGCTCTCGCCTTCGCCGCCGTTTCCCGGCTCGGCATGACCGTGGCCGAGGTGATCGCGACCATTCCATTCCTTCTTCGTCGCAGGGAGAGTCTTCGTGCGTGAGTTCGAGCCGCGTCGCCCGGCCCTGATCGCAACGGTGGTGTTCCTAGTTGCGGGGCTCACGCTCTTCTGGCCGATCTTCACCGGTCAGTTCCTGCCCGGCGACGACCAGGTCCTGGCCGGATATGGCTTTCGCCTCTTTGGGGCAGAGTATTTCCGGGAGTTCGGGAAGATCCCGCTCTGGAATCCCTATCTCTTCGGCGGCATGCCGTTCGTGGGCGCCATGCATGGGGACATTTTCTATCCCACCGCCTGGCTCCGCTGGATCCTTCCCACCGACGTCGCGATGAACCTGGCCTTCGCCGGGCATATCGTAATCGCCGGCTGCACGCTGTACGCGCTGTTGCGGGCGCTTGGAACCGGATGGGGCGGGGCGGTGACGGCCGGCCTCGCCTACGAGCTGTCCGGGCTGGTGGCGGGGATGGTGAGCCCCGGTCACGACGGGAAGCTCTTCGTCGCCGCGATCGCGCCGCTGCTTCTCCTCGCGATCCTTCGCGCCGTGCGCGATGGACGCACCTCCGCCTACGGGCTCACCGCAATCGCGGTCGCGCTCGCGCTGCACGGCCATCCGCAGATGAGCTACTACCTGCTCATCGTAGCGTTCCTCTGGGGACTGTGGTTGGTCTTCCTCTCGCCGGAGCGTCCTTCGGCTGACCGCCGGCTCAAGGTGATCCTGGGTGCAGTCGGGGCAGTGGCACTCGGGTTCGGGATGTACATGATCCAGGCGCTGCCGTTCATCCAGTACATCCCGTTCTCGCCGCGGGCCGAGGGTGGTACGAGTGGCGACTGGACCTACGCGACGGCCTTTTCGATGGCTCCCTCGGAGCTCTGGTCGACGTTCCTCCCCGAGTTCAACGGAATACACAACGCATACTGGGGCGAGAATTTCTTCAAGACCCACACCGAGTTCGTCGGGCTGGTCCCCCTCGCGCTCGCATGGCTCGGCATCCGCGACAAGACCCGGCGGCCGGTCGTCATCGCGCTTTCGGTGATCGGCATCCTCTTCATGCTGGTGGCGTTCGGGGGGCACACGCCGTTCTACCGGCTCTGGTTCGAGCTGATGCCGATGATGAAGAAGGTGCGCGCGCCGGGGATGGCGTTCCTCTTTGCCGTGCTGCCAATCTGCGTCTTCGCCGGCTTCGGCGCCGACCGGCTGCTCAAGGGCGAGGTGACGTTCAAGCAAGCCGTCATCCCGGTCGCGCTCTTCGGTGTGCTTGGACTCCTCGGCGCAATGGGAGTGCTGCAGTCGGTCGCCGAGGCTCTCGCGATTCCAGAGCAGATGCAGCGCGCGATGGCCAACAGCCCAGGGCTTCGGATGGGCGGGATCCGGGTGCTCGTCATTGCCGTGGCCGGGACAGGTGCGGTGTGGGCGATCAGTACCGGGAAGGCGCAAGCGCAGGTAGCTGCTGCCATCCTCGCGGTGGTCGTCCTCGGTGAAATGTGGAGCGTGGAGCGGAAGTATTTCTCGTTCTCGCCCAACGTCTCGGTCACCTTCGGAGACGACGCAATCACCACCGAGCTTCGGAAGCAGCCACTCCCATATCGGGTGCTCGATGCCGGCGCCTATCAGGGCTCCTGGCTGATGGCGCACAAGATCCCGACGCTGCTCGGCTATCACGGGAACCAGGAGCGCTTCTTCGACGAATTGCTGGGCGGGAAACTTCACCGGCCTCCTCACCCCAACGCCATCCGGCCGAACATCTGGGAGCTTTTCGACGTCGGGTACATCATCGTCGGAGACACCATCCAGCTGACCGGATGGCATCGCGTCGCGGGCCCGGTCCAGACGGTGGATGGCGCGCAGGCGGTGCTGTACGCCAGGGACACCATGCTGTCCTGGGCGAGGGTCGTGCCTTCCGCGGCCAAGGTTCCGGAGAACCAGATCGTTCCCACCCTCCTCGACACCCGCTTTCCGGTCGACCAGATCGTGCTCTTCCCGGACACGATGTCTGTGGTTACGCCGGCGGTTCCCGACAGCCTTCCTGGGCTTTCTCCCGTGCGCGCGAGCGTTCTGGCCTGGGAACCGGGGAAGATGAGGATCGGATTGGAGGGGCAGGCGGCCGCCCCGTCATGGCTGGTCGTGAGTGAGAACTGGTATCCTGACTGGCGGGCGACGGTCGACGGGCAACAGGCGACCGTATTTCGGGGACAGTTTTCCCTGATCACTGTCCCGATCCCGGTAGGTGCAAAGGAAGTGAGCCTTGAATTCCGCTCCCGCGCCTACGAGCGGGGACGCCTGATCACGTTCCTCTCGCTCATTGCGGCGCTTGGTCTCTGGCTCGTGCCGCTGGTCCGCACCCGCCGCGCCGATGGCTGAACGGTTCCTCGTCGTCCTTCCCACCTACAACGAAAGCCAAAATCTTTCGCAGATCGTGCCGGTCATCCTGAGCCAGGACGACCGGCTCGAGGTGCTGATCGTCGACGACAATTCACCGGACGGCACCGGCAAGATCGCCGACGTGCTCGCGGGGGGGATCGCGCGGGTCAACGTGCTTCACCGGCAGTCCAAGGAGGGACTGGGCCGGGCCTATCTCGCCGGATTCAAGTGGGGACTCGAACATGGGTTCGATGGCCTCTTCGAGATGGACGCCGATTTCTCCCACGATCCCCGATTCCTCAAGGACCTGATCACGGCGCTGGAGGAAGGGGCCGACCTGGTGCTCGGATCCCGTTACAAGGACGGGGTCAACGTGATCAACTGGCCGATGTCCCGCCTGGTGCTTTCCAGCGGCGCCAATCTGTATGCCCGCCTCATTACCGGATTGCCGCTCAGCGACTCGACTGGCGGCTTCAAGGCGTTTCGGCGGAGAGTCCTCGAGGCCATCCCGTTGGACCGGGTGCGGTCGAACGGGTATTCCTTCCAGATCGAGATGAGCTATCGGGCCTGGAAGAAGGGGTTTCGCCTGGTGGAGGTGCCAATCATCTTCACCGACCGGGTGGAAGGCCAGAGCAAGATGAGCAAGCGCATCGTCCGGGAGGCCATCTGGATGGTCTGGTGGCTTCGCTTCGCATCAATCTTCGGAAAGCTGTGAGCAGCGGAACCGTTTTCTACAAGATGAGCGGCTCGGGCAACGACTTCGTCGTGCTCGATGGCCGGCACGCCCGCCTCGACCAGTGGCCCACCCAGAAGATCGTCGCCATTTGCGATCGGCGGATGGGGGCAGGGGCCGACGGCTTCGTCATCATCACCCCGACCCCGGTTCCGGGAGAGATCCGGTTCGACTTCCTCAACAACGATGGCAGCCGGGCAAGCATGTGCGGGAACGCCGCGCTCTGCTCGACCCGCCTGGCGGTCTTCCTGGAAATCGCGCCGGCCGAGGGGATGACGCTGATCACCGATGCCGGACGGGTGAGGACGCGCTGTACCGGTCCGGGGCACATGGCGGAGATCAATCTGCCGGACTTCGACCTTCCAGTTCCAGTAGAGGTTGAACCCCGACAGGGGGAGTCGGGATTCTATCTCGGCACGGTCGGCGTTCCGCACCTCGTCGTGGTGACAGAGGACGTGTCGGAGGTTGACATCATGGGCCGCGGTCGTGAGCTGCGGTTCCATGCGTCGAGCGGACCAACGGGCGCCAACGTGAACTTCGTCAGTCCTCCGTCGAATGGGCGCGATGGGCCGTGGCGGATCCGGACCTACGAGCGTGGGGTGGAGGGAGAGACCCTCGCGTGCGGCACCGGGACCGTAGCGGCTGCCTTCGTGGTGGACCAGATGGGACGGCATCCGCTGCCGTCCGAGTGGCACACCGTCCGGGGAATCCGCCTGGGCGTCTCGGGACAACGGGAGGGCGCCCGCGGAACCGGCGCCTGGCTGCTCGGTGAGGGCCGGCTGGTCTACGCAGGCGTCATCCAATAGGGGGGATCCGACTCGGTTTTCCCCATTTTCCCACATGGCTACTTAACAGAATACATCTTATACGTCATTCGCATGTTGCCCGGGCGGGGGCGCGACAGCCCATGAAATCGCGGCTTTGCAGCAGATTTGTTCGACTCCGCGTAGGTTCTTGGAGTCGTAATACACCGACCTTTCACCCA
>DATEOL010000219.1:0-4935 GCA_035274025.1 Gemmatimonadales bacterium
GGCAGCTGGGCATGGTCGAGGTATATCCCTCCGTGCCCGAGGAAGGTCCGGGATTCGCCGGCGCGGTGGCGATCATCGACAGCGACACTCTTCTTGCCCGCCTCAACCGCGATCCCGCGGAACGGTTCGACGCGACGGCACTGCTCACCGCCCGACTGATGGACATGTTCCTGGGTGACTGGGACCGCCATGGCGGACAATGGCGGTGGGCGCGGATGCGATTGAATCCGCCGTCGCCCTGGCTGCCCATTCCGCGGGACAGGGACAAGGCTTTCATCTCCCAGGATGGGGCATTGATCAGCCTGGTCCGGGCCGCCCACCCCGAGCTGGTGGAATTCAAGGGATCCTATGGCAGCGTCAAGGGGATGACCGCGAACAGCATCGAGTTCGATCGTCGGCTGCTCGTCGGCCTGGAGCGGCCGGTGTGGGACTCGGTGACCCAGGTGCTGATGCGGCGACTGACCGATGCCGTGATCGAGAATGCGGCGCGGGCCATGCCGAAGGAATTCGCGTCCGCCGGGGAGGAACTGGCGGACACGCTCAAGCGACGGAGAGACGAGCTGCCGATCGCGGCTGACAACTTCTACCGGCTGATCGCGAAGGACCCTGACATCCATGGGACCGATGCCAACGACCGTGCCACGATCACCCGGCTGGCTGACGGCCGGGTCGAAGTGCGCCTCCAGTCGGGGCAGGGCAAGCCCTGGTTCCGGAGGACCTTCGACGCCTCAGAGACCCGGGAGATCCGGGTTTACCTCCACGGCGGCTCGGACACTGCGGCCGTCGTGGGAACGGTCGCCTCCAGCATTCCGGTTCGAGTGATAGGCGGAAACGGTAACAACCGGCTGGTGGACTCTTCCCTCGTGGACGGGAAATCGCGCAGGGCCCACCTGTACGACGTGGGTGTCGTGGAGGACATCAAATACGGCAAGCCGGATACGAACTTCAACCGGGAGCCCTGGATCGAGGAGGACGGAAAACTGGTGCCGCCAGGGCACAGTCGCGGAAGCAAGATGAGTCCCGTCCTGGGGCTCAGGACGAATCGCGAGCTGGGCTTCATACCGCATGTCGGGGTGGACCTGTACAAGTACGGGTACGGCAAGCGACCCTACGCCAGCCTGTTGGGTCTCGACCTCGAGTACTCGACCGGCATCAATGACTTCCGGATCGGATTCTCAGCCGACAAGCGATTCGAGGCAACGCCGTTGCACTTCGTTGCCCAGGCCCGGATGTCGAGCCTCGAGGTCATCAGTTATTACGGACTCGGCAACAACACCGCCGGTCGAATCTCCGAGACCGGCCCGCTCTCCACGTTCTTCGATGTTCGGCAGCGGCAGTGGCTGCTGTACCCGGCCGCCGGCCTGACTCTGGGTCCACAGACCGAGCTCTCACTGGGCCCGGTGCTCCAGTACTCCCAGACCGACAGCACGCCGAACCGTTTCATATCGGCGACCACGCCCTACGGCTTCGGCTCCTTTGGCCAGGCCGGCGTGCGGCTCGCCCTGCGCCGCGATTCGCGCGACGACACCTCTGATCCCCGGAAGGGGATGCTGCTCGACTTCGCGGCCTCGGTCTTCCCCGCCGTGTGGGACGTCGACCAGACGTTCACCACGCTCAGGGCCAACAGCCGGTCCTATGTGACGATCCCGATGCCGGTGCATCCGATCCTCGTCTTTCGGGCCGGAGCGGCGAAGGTGTTCGGAGAATATCCCTTCCATGAGGCAGCATTCATCGGGGGACCGGGAACTCTTCGGTCGCTCGATGCCCAGCGCTATGCGGGTGACGCGTCGGTCTACGGGAGCGTCGAGCTCCGGGTGCCATTCGGTAACCTCAATTTCGTCCTTCCATGGAACATGGGCGTCTTTGCGGTGATGGACGCCGGAAAGGTGTGGGTGGATGGAGTGTCTCCGGGCGGATGGCACAGTGCCCGGGGGATCGGGTTCTGGGTTGGCATTCTCGGCCCGACGACCGCGGTAAGATTCTGCCGTCGTCCGGGTGAGAGCGGACCGTGCTAGTGAGGAGTGAGGAGCGAGGAGTGAGCAGTGAGGAGTGAGCAGTGAGGAGTGAGCAGTGAGGAGTGAGCAGTGAGCAGTGAGCAGTGAGCGGTGAGCAGTGAAGGAGGAAGTACTGCTCACCGCTCACTGCTCACTAACTTGTGATCTCGATTCACCCAAGGAGCTTCAGTAGCATGCGGCGTTTTCGTCCCCTGGTTTTCATTGCGCTCGTGCTGCTGCTGCAATACTGCAAACCGGCTGTCCAACTCACCGCCCCGCCGGCCGATGCGCCGGCCGCCCTGGTGGCACTTACCGGCGCCTCGGTGCTGATCGGGGCGGGGGACATCGCGCGCTGTGATGCCCAGGGTGATGAGCTGACCGCGAAACTGGTGGACAGCGTGCTGCGCGCCGACAGCGCGGCCAAGGTCCATGACGAGGTCATGGCGCTGGGCGACAACGCCTATCCCTCGGGAAGCGCCCAGGATTACGCCAAATGCTTCGCCCCCTCCTGGGGGGACACCGCCAAGCTGATCATGAAGAACATCCGGCCGACGCCGGGCAATCACGAGCATCTCTCCAACATGGCGGCGCCGTACTACGAGTATTTCGGCAAGGCCGCCGGGTCGCCCAAGAAGGGGTTCTACTCCTACGACATCGGGGAGTGGCACGCCATCGTGCTCAACAGCGAGATTGTCGTCAACACCTCGTTTACCAATGAAGAACGCAAGGAGCAGGAGGACTGGCTCAAGAAGGAGGTGGAGGGCAACACCAAGAAGTGCACCCTGGCCTACTGGCACCATCCCCGATACAGCTCCGGGTGGCACGGGACCGAGCAGCGGCTGATGCCGATCTGGCAGATCCTCTACGATGCCAACGTCGACCTGGTCCTCAATGGTCACGACCACAATTACGAGCGCTACCTGCCGCAGGACCCGCTGGGCGTCCTCGACAGCACGCGGGGCATCGTCCAGATCGTGGCCGGCACCGGTGGCGGAGACCTGCGCGGGTTTGGCTCATCGACGCCGGGAAAGAACAGCGCCTACCAGATCCAGGGGCACTACGGGGTGCTCAAGCTCACGCTGGGCAAGGAGGAGTGGCAGTCGGTCTTCATCGACACCAATGGCCGGACCTGGGATGCGCAGGGTGGAAAATGTCACTAGTCTCGAACGGGCGGCCGTGACCTGCCTCGGCGACGTGACCGGCTGACTCCCGCCGCTAATCCTCGCCGCGCCGAAGCCCTCTGAGCAGCGAGCTTGGTGTGGCGCGGCGTCGTCAACGCGGCGGATCGTCCCCGGTCCCATCGCCGGTCGCGGTCACGGCCCGTGAGCGAGTAGGTTCCTCCCGTGCCTGCGCATCCCAGGATCCTCGCCATCGCGCTCGATGCGGCGAGCCCCGCTCTGCTCACCGAATGGGCCGAGGACGGGACCCTGCCGAACATCGGTCGTCTCTTCCGTGAAGGTCTCTCCGGTCCATCCCGGACCCTCGATGGGTTCTATCACGGAGCCACGTGGCCGTCCTTCTACACCGGCCGCTCGCCCGGAAAGCATGGCGTGTATTGGCTGCAGCAGCTCAAGACCGGTGACTACGACCAGCACCGGCTGAGCGCGGAGCAGCTGCGGAGGTACCCGTCGCTCTGGGATGTGCTGGGCAATGCCGGACGGCGGGTCGCGGTGCTCGACGTGCCGTTCGATCCTCCGCGTCCCACCTTCAACGGTCT
This sequence comes from Gemmatimonadales bacterium, assembly GCA_035274025.1. Classification (GTDB taxonomy): domain Bacteria; phylum Gemmatimonadota; class Gemmatimonadetes; order Gemmatimonadales; family GWC2-71-9; genus SZUA-320. The sequence goes on from DATEOL010000219.1 coordinate 3,712, forward strand.
GCACACGGTCCAGTGGTACACCCACGACCCTCACTTCGAGTTCTGCACCACGCCCGAGCACCTCGCGGCGGACATCAGGAGAACAGAGGGCACTCACCCCGCGCCGGAATTCTGCGACCAGGACCGTCACACCGCGCAGGACTACCGGCTGCTGATCGACCAGCTGAAGCAGGGGACCGGGCTTCGCGCCCGGCTAACCAGGCGATTGCTCCGCGGCACGTCGTGGGACTTCGCGGTGGCGGTGTTCGCCGAGACTCATTGCGCCGGTCACCAGCTGTGGCTGCTGCACGATCCGGCCCATCCGGGTCACGATCCCGCCGTCGTGCGCCGGACCGGCAACGGGCTCCGCGAGGTGTACATCGAGATCGACCGCGCCGTGGGCGAGATACTCGATGCGGTCGCGGGCACCGAGACGACGGTCGTGCTGCTCGACCTGCACGGGATGTCGTTCGCGGCCGGCGCGTGGCTGCTGCTGCCTGGCGTCCTCGAGCGACTCGGTCACCTGACGCCGCTTCCGCCCAGGCAGCCGCCCGGCCTCGCCAGGCGAACGCTTGCGCCGCTCTGGCGCGCGCTGCCGGAGGGAATGCGGGATGCGCTGACACCGCTCAAGCGCGCGGCGCTTGGCCCCCTTCCGGCGCTGATCGAGGAGGGCACGTCGCCGCCGCAGTTCGTGCCTGCGAGCACGCGGGCGTATCCGATCATGCTGGGCCAGAGTGTCAGCGGAATTCGCTTCAACATCGCGGGGCGGGACCCGCAGGGGCTGCTGCATCCCGAGGAAGTGGCCGGCTTCGGTGCCGCTCTCCGCGCGGAGCTGCTCGCCCTCAGGGATCCGAATTCAGGTGCGCCGATTACGGCGGACGTGCGCTGGACCAGGGACCTCTATCAGGGCGAGGCGATCTCCGAGCTGCCGGACCTCATCGTCGACTGGGATCTCAGCCGTCCGATCGGCAGCGCGGGCGTCGGGAGCGGGGCGGGGAGCATGATGCGGGCGGCCTCGCCCCGGATCGGCACGGTGGAATCCGAAAATCGCAACTGCCGGAGCGGCGAGCACCGCAACGAGGGACTCTTCATTGCCATGGGGCCCGGGATTCCGCAGGGCAGGCTGGATCGGACGGTCTCGACGATGGACTACGCGCCGACGTTCGCGCGGATGCTGGGGGTGGAGATGGAGACCGACGGCCGTGTCATCGAGGAGATGATCTCCGGGCCGTGACCTGCCTCGGC
>DATEOL010000220.1:0-2294 GCA_035274025.1 Gemmatimonadales bacterium
GGGCGAAAAGGAGTCGATGTACCTGGCCGACATTGCCCGGCGGGTGATCCTCGTCGTGCTCTTCGACAACCGCACGACGCTCGGGCTGGTGAAGCTCCGGGTGCGGCGCGCGGTGCACGACTTGACAACACTCTTCAACGAGCTCTTCTCCCGCACCGGTGACCAGGCGCGGGTCGAGGCCGGCTTCGTCGGTGAAGCCGAAGACGAGATTGACCGGCTCTTCGGGGCCCTGTAAAGCCGAGCGTCGATGTCGCTGATCAACTACGCGTCGCGCGAAATCAACTGCAAGCTGGTCTACTATGGTCCCGGCCTGGGCGGGAAGACCACCAACCTCGAGTACGTCTACGAGAAGGTGGCGCCGACGGCCAAGGGGAAGCTCATCTCCCTCGCGACCGAGACCGAGCGGACGCTCTTCTTCGACTTTCTCCCGGTCGATCTGGGCACGATTCGCGGCTTCAAGACCAGGTTCCACCTGTATACGGTGCCGGGCCAGGTCTACTACAACGCGTCGCGCAAGCTGATCCTCAAGGGCGTCGACGGGGTGGTGTTCGTCGCCGACAGCCAGCTCGAGCGCATGGAAGCGAACCTCGAGTCGATGCAGAACCTGTATGACAACATGGCGCAGCACGGGTATGACCTGACCCGCATGCCGTTCGTCATCCAGTACAACAAGCGGGACTTGCCCAACGCCGCACCGATCCAGGAGCTGCAGGACGCCCTGAATCCGGGCTGGCCGGTCGAAGACCCGGCGCGCCAGCGGCCGATGCCCGATCCCGACCGGCCCGGCGAGATGCTGGTGCGCCAGGTTGATGGCGGCTGGATCGAGCGCACGCCCTGGTTCGAAGGGGTCGCCGTGCAGGGAGTCGGCGTGTTCGACACGCTGCGCGCCATCAGCAAGAAGGTGCTCAAGGCACTCGGGTAGTCCATGTGGACGCTGCCGAACATCATCACGCTGGCGCGGATCCTCATTACGCCGGTGATCGCCCTCCTGCCGTTCATCGACGGCTACTGGCCCAAATTCATCTGCTTCGTTGTTTTCCTGATCGCCGTCATCTCCGACGTGATCGACGGCGTTCTTGCCCGCCGCCACAACCAGATCACCGATTTCGGCAAGCTGCTTGATCCCCTCGCGGACAAGCTGCTGCTGCTGGCGACGTTGATTCCGATCTACATGATTTCGCGGGAACGGAATGACGTCTACGGGATCCCGATCTGGGGCAGCATTCCGCTCTGGGTGTGCCTCCTGCTCATCGGACGGGAATTCGCGATGACCGCGTTCCGCTGGTGGGCCCAGCGGCGCGGCGTGATCATCGCCGCCGCGGGACCGGGCAAACTCAAGAACGCGTTCCAGAGCATTTTCATCGCGTCGATCATCGCGTGGTTCGCCTTCAAGGACGCGATCAAGCCGATGGGCTGGGAAAAGAGCGCGTTCGCCCGGTTCTGGACCGATTTCCACGGCGGGTTCGTCGCCATCACGCTCGGCGTCGCCGTGGTGCTCACCATCTGGTCCTTCGTCGTGTACATCCACCGCTACCGCGATCTCTTCTCCGGCACCCCAGGCGACCGGCCCAGGTAGCCTTCCGATGGACATCGAGATCGTCGCGATCGGCAACGAGCTGCTGCTCGGCTTCACCCTCGACACCAACGGCGCCGAGCTCGGCAGGGCGCTCGCGGCGATCGGCGCGCGGGTCAGGCGACGAACCACCGTGGGTGACGATCCCGGGCACATCAGGGCCGCGGTCGAGGAGGCGCTGCATCGTACCGGCCTGGTGATCACCACCGGCGGTCTCGGTCCCACCCGCGACGACGTGAGCAAGAAGGTGATCGCGGAGCTCTACGGCTGGCCGCTCCGCTTTCACGACGACATCTGGGCGCGGCTGGTCGAGCGCTTCCGGCGGATGGGGCGGGAGCCCGCGCCGGCAAACCGGGGCCAGGCGGAAGTGCCCGACGGCGCGGTCGTCCTCGACAACAGGTGGGGGACCGCCCCCGGACTCTGGTTCGAGGACGCTCCCGGTCTCGTCATCATGCTCCCGGGTGTTCCGGGGGAAATGCGGAAGCTCCTCGAGCATGAAGTCGCTCCCAGGCTCGCCGCGCGATCGGGAGGCGCAATCGTCCTCTCGAAGGAGCTGCGCACTTCGTCGATTCCCGAATCGACGCTCGCGAGCAGGATCGCGGACCTCGAGGATGAGCTGGCCCCGCTCTCACTCGCTTACCTGCCCGGCGTTCGCGGCGTCGATCTGAGGCTCACTGCCTGGAACCTGCCCGGGGAGGAGGCACGCACCCTGCTGGAGCGA
>DATEOL010000221.1:0-5845 GCA_035274025.1 Gemmatimonadales bacterium
GGTCACGACGCTCACCAAGATCCCGGTGCTGCCGATCTCCTACGCCGACGCGCAGCCCCTGCTCGCCGCCATGCGCGGACGGGTCGTGCCTCCCGAGTGGCGCGGCGGACTGCCCGTCACCTACAAACTCGGACCCGGACCGGCACGGGTGCATCTCGCCGTCTCGTTCAACTGGGATCGGGTCAAGCTCTACAACGTGGTGGTGAAGATCCCCGGAGCGACCGCGCCCGATGAGTGGGTGATCCGCGGCAACCATCGCGACGGATGGGTGAACGGCGCGGAGGATCCGATCTCGGGACTGGCTCCGCTCATGGAAGAGCTTCGCGCCTACGCGGACCTGATGAAGACCGGCTGGAAGCCCCGCCGCACCATCGTCTACGCCGCGTGGGACGGCGAAGAAGAGGGGCTCCTCGGCAGCACCGAATGGGCCGAGACCCATGGGGACGAGCTTCGTCGCAAGGCGGTCGCCTACATCAACTCCGACGTGAACGGCCGCGGATTCTTCGGCGCCGGCGGGTCGCATTCGCTGCAGCGCTTCATTAACGACGTGACGAAGGACGTACCCGACCCGGAGTCGGGACTCACGGTGTGGAAGCGGACCCAGCTCGCCGTGGTCTCGAACGCGCCGGCATCCTATCGGGCATCGCTGCGAGCGGGCGGCGACATCCGCATCGACGCGCTCGGCTCCGGCTCGGACTTCACGCCGTTCCTCCAGCACCTCAACATCGCGACGCTCAACATCGGGTTCGGTGGTGAGGACCCGAACGGGATCTATCACTCGATCTACGACAACCTGGAGCACTTCACGCGCTGGAACGACAGCAGCTTCGCCTATGGCCGCGCCCTCGCGCAGGTGGCGGGCATCGCGGTACTGCGGCTCGCCAACGCCGAGGTGCTGCCCTTCGAGTTCACGCCTCTCAGCGCGACCGTCGACACCTACACCGACGAGGTCAAAAAGCTGCTCGACCGGCGCCGGGACGACGCGACCGAGCGGAACCGGCAGCTCGATGACGGTGTGTTCAAGGCGATCGACGATCCCCGGGCGCCTGAAGCGGCGCCGGCTCGCGCGGACGTGGCACCAGCCATCAATTTCGCGCCGCTCGACAACGCGCTCAGCGCGCTCAGGGAAAGCGCGGGCAAGTACGACGCGGCCCTCGCCGCGTCGGGAGGAACGGCCCGTGATCCGGTCGGCCTGAACGCGCTGCTCCTCCGGGTGGAGCGGACCTTCTCGTCTCCGGAAGGCCTCCCGCGACGGGACTGGTACAAGCACCTGCTGTACGCGCCGGGCTTCTACACCGGGTACGGCGTGAAGACGCTGCCGGGCGTGCGCGAAGCGATCGAGCAGGGCGCCTGGCCGGAGGCCGAGCGGGAGGCGGGACGCCTCGCCGAGCGGATCCGCGGCGCGGCGGCGACCATCGACTCGGCCACCGCGCGCCTTACGGGCGTGTCGTCCACGACGTAACGTGCGTAGCGGAACCGTTCTCCTCCCGGAGGCGGAGGCGCGGCTGGAGTCGATCGGCCGCGCCGATGTGATGGTGGGCATTCCGTCGTTCAACAACGCCCGGACCATCGGGCACGTGGTGCGCGCGGTCGGCGCCGGCCTGGTGAAGTATTTCCCCGGCCTCACCGCGGTGATCGTGAACTCCGATGGGGGCTCGCGTGACGGCACGCCTGACATCGTCCAGGGAGTGGGGCTCGACGTGGGACGCGGCCTGCTGATCGCCTCGCCCGACCGGCTGCCGGTCCGGCTGGTGACGGGCTACAAGGGCATTCCCGGGAAGGGCAGCGCGTTCCGGACCATGTTCGAGATCGCGGAGCGACTGGGAGCGCGGGCGTGCGCGGTCGTGGACGCCGACCTCCGGAGTATCACGCCGGAGTGGGTCCAGCTCCTCCTCGCTCCTGTGCTGCACGAGGGGTTCGATTACGTCTGTCCCCTGTACAGCCGGCACAAGTACGACGGTACCATCACGAACTCGATCGTGTATCCTCTGGTACGCTCCTGCTTCGGCCGGCGGGTGCGCCAGCCGATCGGAGGGGACTTCGGGTTCTCGGGCCGGCTGGCCGCGCACTACCGGACCCAGGACGTCTGGGAAAGCGACGTCGCGCGGTACGGCATCGACATCTGGATGACGACCACCGCCCTGGCCGGAGACTTCAAGGTCTGCCAGGCCTATCTCGGCGCGAAGATCCACGACGCGAAGGACCCGGGCTCGGACCTCACCGCGATGCTGGTGCAGGTCGCCGGTGCGCTGTTCGGCCAGATCGAGGCGCACGACAAGCGGTGCCTGGAGCAGGATGGCAGCGAGCACGTGCCGGAATTCGGGTTTCGATTCGACGTGGGCCTCGAGCCGGTGCCGGTCAACCTGCGCCGGATGGTCGATACCTTTGAGCGCGGACTCCGGGAGTTCGACTCGATATACGCGGGATTCCTTCACCCCGAGACCAAGGCGGGACTCACCGCGCTTGCCGGGCAGTCGCCGGAGGAATTCACGATGCCGCCTGATCTCTGGGTCCGGACGGTGTACGACTTCGTCGCCGCGACCCATCACCGGACCCTGCCCGTGGAGCACGTATTGCGGACCCTCACTCCGCTCTACCTGGGTCGCACGGCGGCGTGGGTGGTGCAGGCCTCGCCCTTTGGGGCCGTCGAGGTGGAGGCGGAGATCGACGCCCTCAGTGCCCGGTTCGAGGCCTGCAAGCCCTACCTGCGGGAACGCTGGCGCGAAAGGAAGTGAGCGATGATCCTGTTGCAGAATCCATCGATCTGGGAGCCCCTGCAGCGCTTTCTCCACCGGGCCGCGGCGCTCTTCCCCGTGATGCTCGCGGTCGTCGTCGTGATCGTGGCCGGGGTGCTCCTCGCCTGGCTGCTCGACTGGTTCGTTCGCACCACGCTCCGCCTGGTGGGCTTCGACCGGATGACCCATCGGCAGCACGTGTCCGACGCGCTCCGCCGCGCGGGCCTGGCGCGGGCGCCGAGCGCGCTCACCGGCTACGTGGTGCGCTGGCTGGTGGTGGTCTTCACCCTCATCGCCGCGCTCTCGATCCTGAGCGCCGAGGCCACCGACACCGTGGTCGGCGCGCTGGTGAGCTACCTCCCCCGCCTCGCCGCGGCACTCCTCATCCTGGTGATGGGCTACGCGGTCAGCGCGTTCATCGCGCGGAGCGTGCTGCTGTGGGCGGTGAATGCGCGGGTGCGCGGCGCGCGCTGGCTCGCGCGCGGATGCCAGCTCCTCATGGCGGTCTTCTTCGGCGCGCTGGCGCTGGAGAACCTGGGCTTCGGCCGGGACGTCTCGCTGGTCGTCCTCGCAATCCTGCTGGGCGGCGGCGTCCTCGCGCTGGCCCTCGCGTACGGGCTCGCCGGCCGCGACCTCGCGCGGGAATCGCTGGAGACGATGCTGGAAGAAGCCCGGGATGAGGACCGCGACGGCCTGTCGCACCTCTGAGATCATCCATGACCGATTTCTTCCAGAACGGCGTCATCGCGACGCTCCACCGCCTGGGCCGGGAGCCACTGGAGAAGCTCGAGGCGCGCCTCACCGAGCATGTGGAAAGCGCGCCAGTCGCCCTGGTGCTTCCCTGCCTCGTGAGCGAGCTCGAGGGTGTGGCGCTGCCGCGCATCGTGCAGCACCTCACCCGGGTGAGCTGGCTCACCGAAATCGTCGTGGCGCTCGACCGCGCCGATCGGAGGGGATTCGCCGAGGCCCGCCGCTTCTTCGCACCCCTCGGGAAGCGATGCCGGGTGCTCTGGATCGATGGTCCCGGGGTGCAGGCGCAGATCCGCCTTCTCGCCGAAAACGGTCTCGAGGTCGGGTCGCCCGGGAAGGGACGCGGATCGTGGCTCTCGTTCGGCTACGTGCTCGCGAGGGAGAAGAGCCGGATCATCGCGCTCCACGACGCCGACATCCTCACCTACGACCGCTCGCTCCTCGCGCGGCTCTGCTACCCGCTGGTCGACCAGAGCCTCGGGTACGAGTATGCGAAGGGCTACTACGCCCGCGTCACCGAGCGCATGCACGGCCGCGTCACCCGGCTGTTCCTGACCCCGCTGGTTCGCGCGCTCTCCCAGCTCGTCGGTCACGTGCCGGTGCTGGCGTACCTGGACAGCTTCCGCTACGCGCTGGCCGGCGAGTTCGCGATGTATGCCGATCTCGCCCGCTCGGTACGCATTCCGGGCGACTGGGGGCTCGAGATCGGGATGCTGTTCGAGGTGTATCGCAACACCGCGGTGCGGCGGGTCTGCCAGGTGGACGTGGCCGACAACTACGACCACAAGCACCAGGTCCTCTCGGCGGACGACGCCTCGGTCGGACTCAACCGGATGGCGCGCGACATCGCCAAGACCCTGCTCCGCACGCTCGCGATGGAGGGCGTGGTCTTCGGCCCCGGTTTCTATACCACGCTCCGGATCGCCTACCTTCGCATTGCGCAGGACACGGTGAAGGTGTACAACGATGACGCGGCCATCAACGCGCTCGACTTCGACCGCCACGCGGAGTCGGTCGCGATCGAGATGTTCGCCCGGGCGCTCCGGCGGGCCTGCGACGAGTTCGAGGCCGACCCGATGGCATACGTTGGATTGCCCGACTGGAACCGCATCACGGCGGCGATTCCCGACTTTCTCGAACGCTACCGTGACGCGGTCGACGCGGAGATCGATTGATGCCTTCCCGCATCGTCTTTTCGGACCTCGACGGCACGATCCTCAACGACGCGTTCGGGTGGGAGGAGGCGAAGCCGGGCCTCGAGGCGCTCCGGGCGGCCGGCGTCCCGCTGATCCTCGCGAGCAGCAAGACGCGGCGCGAAATGGAGTCGTGGCGGAAGAAGATCGGCAACACCGACCCATACATCGTGGAGAATGGCGGGGCGCTGTTGCTCCCCGCGGCGTGGAAGCCGATGCCGGCCCGCGCCCAGCAGGCCGACCGGGGACTCTCCCGCATCGAGATCGGGGTGCCGCTGGCAAGCCTTCGCGCCGCGCTTCGGGAGATCAGCGCGGAACTCGGCGCCGGCCTGCGCGGGTTCGGCGATCTCACCCGTGACGAGCTGACCCAGCACTCGGGTCTTTCGGGCGAGGACCTCGAGAACGCGCTGGCGCGGGAATACGACGAGCCGTTCATCCCGACCGGCAGCCTGACCGGAGGGCAGAAGGCGCGGCTGGCCCAGCTCGCCCGCGCCCGCTGGCTCAACGTGTCACGAGGCGGGCGCTTCTTCCACCTCACGGGACCCACCAGCAAGGCGCGCGCGGCCCAGGTGCTGCTCGAGGCCATGACGCCTCCGCTCACGATCATCGCGGTGGGCGATGCCCCGAACGATCTCGAGCTGCTGCAACTGGCTCAATACCAGATCGTCGTGGCGCGGTCCGATGGAACCCATGCTCCCGAATTGCAGCGGGCCCTGCCCAACGCGCTTTTTACCTCGGGGATCGGGCCGGCAGGATTCAGCGAGGGAATCAGCAGGGTGATGGAAGAACAGAATTGAGGATTCCAGATTCCAGATTCCAGATTTCAGGGGTGAGGAAGATCTGAAATTTCTGGAATGATTGAATCAAACCTCCGCTGAAAACCTGTTTCCCTACCCGTCCCTCGCTTCAACCTGCACCTTGGCGCCAACCGAAGCGGGCGGGTAGAAGAGGCTGTCGGCAATCACCGGCTCGATCCACGGCCGTTTCGCATGTTTGGTTTCCTTCGGCTCGCCGTTGACGATGTATCCGTGCGAATCCGCACCGGACGCGCCGGAACGCGAAGGGATTTGCCGTCGAGTGATCACGGTTGTATTCCTCACCGCTCACGGCTCACGGCTCACGGCTTACGGCTACTGCACGCTGAATTGGCTCACCATTCCGTGCTCG
>DATEOL010000222.1:0-3652 GCA_035274025.1 Gemmatimonadales bacterium
CGGGAGGTCGGGACGGCGGGACGGGCTGAAGGGATCACATCGGCGGGCGAAGCAATCCTCTCGTCCTCCCGTCCTCCCGCCCTCCTCGGCGTCGCCAGCAACTACCTCGAGCAGATGGCCGGTCTCCTTGTCACGGTCGCCGGCGACCTGCGCAACGGCCAGGTCCCGGCGGGAACCATCTCGAACGCCCGCGAGCTCCTCAGCACCACCCGGCTCCTGTTGGACGGCGGCGTGGATGATCCGCGATTCCGCGACTTGCTCGAAGATCTCGAGCTGGTGCTCGCCCAGGTGGTCCGCCTCCGCGACGCATCCCCCGCGATGGATGCCGCCCTGATCGCGCAGGCGCTCGACCAGGGAGAGGTGCTGCCCCGGCTCACGTCGTATCTCAACGCATCTGTTGTCCAGTAAACGAGGCTGGAACCATCCATGACACTGCTCAAACTCGCTCTCTGCCTTGCCGGCGTGACCAGCGCTTCGGCGCAGACGCCGGAACCCTACGCCCAGGCCGAAGCCAGGGCCAAGTGGAAGGTCGAGGAAAAACAGTTCAAGGCCGATCGCGCGTTCGCCTACGCGAATCCCGGCAAGGCGTACTACCTGAAGGATCAGTTCAGCCTGGAAGAACCGGCCTGGAAGGGGCAGGGCTCGCCCGAGGATTCGGTGTATCGGGGCGCCCGCGAGCTGCTGAATCGGGGCGAATACCGCCGGGCCTCAGAGCAGTTCCGGAGCTTCGAGCAGAAATATCCCAAGTCCCGCTATGTCCCAGCCGCGATGTACTGGCAGGCCTTCGCCCTGTACCGGGTCGGCGCGACGACTGACCTGCGTCAGGCCCTCCAGGTGCTCGACGACCAGCGGAGCCGCTACCCCGATGCGTCGCAGGAATCCGAGGTCTCGAGCCTGACCACTCGCGTCGTCGGGGCGCTTGCCTCGCGCGGTGATTCCGACGCCAGCAAGCGCCTCCGGGACCAGACCGCGCAAGGGACGACCTGCGATCGCGAGGACCAGGAGATCCGCGCCGAGGCCCTGAGCGCGCTGGTGCAGTCGGATCCAGCGGGGGCGGCCCCGGTCATCCGCCGGACCCTGGCGCGCCGCGATGAATGCTCGGTCCCGCTGCGTCGTCGCGCGGTCTACCTCCTTGGCCGCGAGGGCGTGGGCGGAACGCCGGAGGACCTGCTCGCCGTGGCGAAGGACGACCCTGAGCCGTCGGTGCGGGCCGACGCGCTCGGACGGCTGGCCCAGATGCCGGGCGACGCACCGGTGAAGATGCTGGAGCAGCTCCTCACGCCTTCGGCCGACGAGCGCACCCAGCGCGCGGTGGTGAATGCGCTCCGGGTTTCGGGCAGCACGGAGGGCACCCGGGTCCTGCGCACCGTCGTCGAGCGCGAGGACCTGAGTGAGAGCGCTCGCGCCGAGGCGGTGCGCAGCCTGAGCCGGCGCTACGACTACGTCACTGTTGCGACCCCGCGCACGGCTCCAAACAGGCCGACGGCGTACACCGTGGTGACCCCGCGTCCCAAGTACGATCGGATGCTCTCCGACTCCGACGTCACAGCCCTCCGCGCGGTCTACGACAAGACCTCGTCGCGGACGGTGAAGAACGCCATCCTGGAGACCATCGGCGCGAGCGAGACCGCGGGCGGCGACCAGTGGCTCATGAGCATCGTGCGGAACCCGAACGAGGAGACCCGCTACCGCCAGGCGGCGATGAGCCGGCTCCGCCGTTCCGACGTTTCGCTCGACGAGCTCGGCAAGCTCTACGACGGACTCAGCGAGCGCGAGCTCCGCGGTGAAATCATCCGGATCATGGGTCAGCGTGAGGAGCCCGCCGCGACCGACAAGCTGCTCGATATCGCGCGCACCGGGACCGATCCCAACCTGCGCCGCGCCGCGATCAGCGCGCTCGCCCGCAAGAACGACCCCCGCACCACGAAGCTGCTGCTCGAACTGGTGGAGAAATGACCATGTCGCACCGACCCATTCTTCTGCTCCTCACAGGCCTGGCCTGCGCGCCGGCCGCGGGAGCCCAGAGCATCACGAGCCGCATCGGCTCACAGCGCGACGGATACGTCGGCATCGCCTACGCGGCGCGCGCGGACGTGTGTGGTCACGGCACCGACTACATCCGCATTGGCACCGGGACGTTCCTCAGTGGCGGGGGCTGGGTCACCACGGACGGAGACGGCAACGATTCCCGGGACTGCGAACGCGGACCGGTGCGAGTGCTGATCACCCGCGCCGAAGGCCGTACGGTAGGCCTCAAGGTCGGCGTCGCGGGCGGGCCGTGGCCCGCCGGCACCACTGACCTCGGGACGGTGGGAGCTTCGCTGGCCGCCGAGTACTTCCTGGGGATGGCAGCGGAGACCGACGGACGCCTCGGCCGCGAGGCGCTGCTTCCCGCCGTGCTCGCGGACAGCGCCGCCGCCTGGCGCGGCCTCATCCGCATCGCCCTGGACCGGAAGCTTTCGCGGGGGCTCAGGGAAAGCGCCACCGGGTGGCTCGGCCGGGAGGCGTCATGGCAGGGTGCGGACGTGTCGAAGGACATCACCACCAGCCTCACCGCGATCGCGGGCAATCGGGAGGAGCCGGCCTCGCTTCGCTCCCGGGCGGTTTCCTCGCTCGGCAGGAACCAGGTCACCGGAACCGCGGCACTGGTCCGGCTCGCCGACTCGGAGGACCCGGTGGTCTCGCGCGCGGCCATGCGGTCGCTGGGCCGCAGCTCCGATCCTCGGGCCCGTGAGGTGCTGCGGACGAAAGTGCGGGACGGGGCGCTCCCGGAGGGGACGCGGCACGAGGCGATCCGCTCCCTGGGCGGCAGCGACGCCATGCCATCGGACTACGCGCTCCTCAGGGAGATCTGGCCGACGCTTCCCGACGGCTCGTCGCGCGAAGCGGTGCTGGAGTCACTTGCCGAGGCCGGCGGCGCGGACAACGTGCGCTGGCTGTTGCAGCAAGCCGGGAGCGCCACGCTTCCCGCCAGTGACCGAGCCCGCGCCGTCCGCGCGGCCGGGCGGGCGGGAGCCAATACCGATGAGCTGTCGAAGCTCTATGACGCGGGGCAGGATCGCCGGGTCAAGGAAGCGCTGCTGGACGCGCTGATCCGGATCGGCGACCGCGCATCGATCGACAAGGTCACCTCGATCGCCCAATCAGAGACAGATGTTCAGATTCGACGGGCGGCGATCAATCGATTGGCAAAGCTGGGCGATGAAAAGGCGAATGCGGTATTGAAGGACATGGTTGAGAGGTAACAGCGATTTCAGATTCCAGATTTCAGATTTCAGATTTCAGAAGTGGTTCTGAAATCTGAAATCAGAAATCTGGAATCTGGAATGGCTGTTCCCTACTGATCTCCTCCTTTTACCGATCCTGCCGGCAGTCCGTAGATCAATTCGATCGTCCTTCTATCCCTCTCCGATAGAGTCGAAGTCTTCGGCGTCGCGAACATGACGTCCTTCACGTCCGCCGAATGCGCGAGACCGAGCGCGTGTCCCACTTCGTGCACTGCGACCATCATCGCCGCGGCGCGATCGAGTTTGCGGCCGTCGGTGCCGGTTACCGCCAGCCGGATGGCTCCGTGCTGGATGGTGCCATTGTGGTCGAACTCGATGTCGGTCTGGCCGGCGCGTTTTTCGGCCGGCTCGAAGGCCGGGATCCA
>DATEOL010000223.1:0-5168 GCA_035274025.1 Gemmatimonadales bacterium
CCGAGGCAGGTCACGGCCTGCCATTTCACCGCCGCCGAGGCAGGTCACGGCCTGCCATTTCACCGCCGCCGAGGCAGGTCACGGCCAGGCTTTCCCCCGATCGGCTCAGCCTCCGCCCAGCTTGTCCAAGAGCTTTCGCCAGGCCGACTTGGGCTCCGACGTCCTGGCCTCTCCCTCGACCGTGGCCTCGAGCGTCGCAACGGCCTGCAGCACCTCGAGATCCCGCACCACGTCCTCGGCCTTCTGGTACCGATCGCTCGGCTTCTTGGCGAGCGCCTTGGCGATCAGCTTGTCGAGCGGAGTGGGAAGGCCAGGCCGCTTCTGGCTCGGCGGCACCACCTGGTCGTTCACGTGCATCCGCATCACCTGGCCCAGGTTGCCGATGAAGGGCGGCGCCCCGGTCGCCATCTCGTAGATGACACAGCCAAGTCCGTAGATATCGGAGCGGGCGTCGGCGTCGTCACCCTGGATCTGTTCCGGGCTCATGTACGCCGGGGTGCCGAGCGGCAGGCCCATCGCGGTGATCCGGGCGCTGCCGGCGCCGATGGCGCGCGCGAGACCGAAGTCCATGACGATCGCCTGGCCGCCCGACAGCATGATGTTCTCGGGCTTGATGTCGCGGTGGATCACTTCGCGGGCGTGGGCGTAGGCCAGCGCGTTGGCGACCTCGATGCCGATCTTGGCGACTTCCCGGAGCGGCAGCGGACCGCCGGCGAGACGCTTGCGGAGCGACTCCCCTTCGACGACGGGCATCACGTACCAGCAGAGCCCGTCCGACGCGCCCGAATCCATCAGCGGCAGGATGTTGGGATGCTGCAGCGCCGCGGTGATCCGGATCTCGCGCAGGAACCGCTCGGCCGTCGCGGCCGTCGCCATTTCGGGGGGCAGGACCTTCACGGCGACCTTCCGGCCGTGCCGGAAATCGGTGGCGAGATAGACCAGCGCCATCGCGCCGCGGCCCAGCTCCCGCTCGATCCTGTAGGTCCCCGAGAGCGACGCGGCGAGCTGCTTCTCGATCGAATCGCTCATCGGAACGTCACCTCGTCGGCGTGCTGCACTGCAATGCGCCGGACGGCCTCGACGAGGAGCGGCGCGGGAACACTCTTCCGGGTGCGCACGCTGTAGCGCAGGACGCGGCGGCCGTCGACCGTCTCGCCCTTCTCGAACTGCCACTCCTTGGCGTCGCGATCGAGCACCGTCGAGATCGCGGTGCGCAGGACTTCCTCGGTTCCGCCCTCGGTCATCTTCACCGTGAGGACGCCATCAAAACGGACGTCGGTCCCATAGAGCTCCGACTCGATCTTCCGGCGCCGGCTCATCGCGCGCTCGGTGAGCGCCTGGAGCTGGTCCGGCGTCATCGACTGGAGGATCTGCTCATCGAGGACGGCCACGAATTCACCACTCTTCTTTCTTTCCTCGCCCACCATGCCACGGGCCGCCTCGATCCGCTTGGCAGCCACCGGAGCGGAAAGGTCCCCCGGCACCCGGCCGAAGTCGGTGTACCAGAGGATCAGGATAATGAGGTTGAAGAAGAGCGACAGGGCGACCGCGATGTGGAAGGCCTGGACCCCGGAGGCCAGGCCGACGGCGATACTCACGAAGACGTAGACCGCGTCCTTGGTATCCTCCAGCCGGTTCCGGAACGCGACCGCGCCGACGATGCCACCGAGGGAGAAGGCCAGCGCCACGCTGCTCTTGACCAGGATCGCGACGCCCGCCACCACGATCGGGAGGATGATCAGCGTTTGCACCAGCGACTGCTGGTAGCCCTTCTTCTGACGCGTCAGGATGTAGACCCAGACGACGGGGAGCATGAGCAGCACAGCGGCGGCCATCGCTCCGATGGCCAGGCTCCCCGGCTCGGCTGCCGTGATCTGCCCCACGGCTTCTTCCCCGCCTGGCATCTGCCCCAGGTCCCGGGGAACCGTGATCTCACCTGATGACAGCCTGCTCATGAACGCGGGCGCGAACCGAGACAGCACCAGGATCAGGGTAGTAAGGAAGAGATAGTAGCCGACTACCCGCAGCAGGGGGCGGCCCGCCAGGGACGTATCGTGGTCAGTCATTATTGGGCGTAAACATACAGCGGATGGTCAAGCTTTGTAACGATAACAGGCCGGGCGTTGCCCGGCCCCTACGTGGTCATTGTCCCAGCCCGAGGCCGAAGTAGAACCGGCTCCCTTCCTTCCCGGTCGCCCAGCCGGCTGCGAAGACGAAGGTCCGCTTGAGCACCCCGTAGTAAAGACCACCGCCGAAGTCGCTGTGCCAGGCGTCCACGTCGTCGCCACTGGTGTCGTCTTCCAGGAACACCCGGCCATAGTCCGCGACGCCGAAGACGCCGAGCTGGCCCGGGACGAGGATGTAGGTATTGAAGAGCCGAAGCCGCGCCTCGGCGGATCCCAGCAGCGAGGCGTCACCCGCGAAGCGGTTGGCGGGGAAGCCGCGGAGGGACCGCGCGCCGCCGAGGTAGGCCGCCTCGAAGTAGGGGTAGTCACCGAAGGCGACCCGGCCGGCGCCCCGGGCAACGAGCGTGAACGAATTCTGCTTGCCGGGACTCAGGAACCATGCGGCCTGGACACCCGCCGAGCCGTACGCCCCCGTCCCGGTGGACCAGGTCACGGGATAGACGCTGGCGTCCATCCGGACCCGGCCACCGCGCGTCGGCAGCATGGGGTAGTCGAGATCGTCCCACTCGAAGCTGCTCACCACACCCGCGGCGCCGAAGTCGTTCACGCCGAGCGGCGCCTCTTCCACCAGGGGCGCATCGGGACTCTGGCTCTCGTCATCGAGGTCGGTGACCGAATGCTGAACCCTTGCTCCGATCCGGAACTTCGCCCGGTTGGTCAGACCCCACCCGAGACCCAATCCACCGCTCAGCTCCTGCCGGTGCACCCGGTAGAAGCTCTTCGGGGCGATCTCGGGCGTGTTGTTGCCGAAACCGTAGAAGTGCAGCGTCTCGATCCCCGATGCCATCGCGTCGGCCGTGATGAACATCGGACGGTTGGTGAGCCGGAATTTCGAGTCCATCTCCAGCCGTCCGGAGGTGCGTCCGAACGACCAGGCAGCGCGCAGGCCGATCAACGATGCGTAGGGCTGGCGGCGGAATCCGTAGCCCCGGTGAGCCCAGTTGTACCCCAGCAGGAATCCGAGATCGGTCGACGCATACACGTACGGCGCGGCCTGGACCCGGCCACCCCAGTCCCGTTCGGGAAGTGCCTTGGCATTGGTATCGGACGCCATCACGAAGGGCCGGTGATCGACCTTTCGCCCGGTAGCGACGGTGTTGTCGTCCTCGTCGTAGAAGCGCGAATTCTTCCGCTTCGATTCGTCGATCAGCGTGTCCGAGCCAGTCCACCCGACCACGCGGAGCAGGGGCCCCTTGCCCTCACCGGTAATGGTCACCCGGTCGTCACCACCGCGCAGCTCGAGGTAGATGTCCTCGGTATCGTCCGCCTTGAAAAGCCGATGGTAGTAGCGCTCACCGTTCTTGCGCGACAGCGTGACCTCGGTATCACCATTGTCCTGGCGGTTGATCACCGCGAGGTCGTCCTTGTCGCCCGCCTCGAGCCGGACCTGCCTCGCCAGGTACTCGTAGGTGCGATCGGCGGCCCTGGGGAGACCGTCTCTCCGCTGGATCAGCGCATCCCGGAGCCGGGCCCCGTCGATGGCCTTGTATTCCGGGGGCATCCGGTTGATCGCCTCGTCAATGACCGCGTCGGTGAGCGCCGCCTGGATGGCACGCGCCGCCTCGGCCCAATCCTCCCGCGTCGCCTCCACCAGGAGCCGGCGATCGATGAAGCGGCCGTTGAACGTGGCCGCTTCCGGCGTGGCGTAGTGGGTGCCGAAATCGATGAGCTGCGGCTGCGCGATGCGCATGAGGCTCAGCGCGACGCCATCGTAGCGCACGAAGGCCTGATCGCGATCGCGCGGAATCGGGAGGTAGTGCTCCTCCTTGCCGTCGCCCACCAGGGCCCAGCGCCACTGGTCCTCATGGCGGTCCCAGTCGCCGAAATAGAGATCGAGCAGCCGCGCGGTGACGAACGCCCGGGTGTCGACGCGAATCCACGGCTTGTCGCGCAGCGCCTCGATCAGCTCCGGCATGTCGAGGAGCTCCTTGGCACCGGCGAATCCCGGGCTGTCGTCATCGCCGTCGGTCGGGCGCTCCTCGAGGGTGCCGAGCTGGTTGGCGAATTCGGCTCGGAACTCTCCCAGTTTCGGATCGTCGGGCATGACGAGGAGGCGGGGAGTGACGTGGAGGATGCCGGCGGCCTCGAGGATCGGGGGGACCACCAGCGCCGCCGCGGGGTGCATGGCGCTCTGCTGGTCGTGCAGGATTTCGGCGGCGAACGTCTCGCGCAGCTCCGGCGGAAGCACGCGGGAGGCGTCCTTCTTCATCACGCGAAAGACATATTGCTTGCCATCGCCGCCTTTGAATCGCAGCGACACGGTCTGGAGTCCGCCGCCCTTGCGGGTCGGGGTGAGTCCGCCGCCCTCACGCGCCAGGTCGAGCTTCGCCACCTTGACCGGCGCCAGCCAGAGATCGCGATAGTGATCGCCCAGGATGAGGCGCCGGAGCCCGCCCTTCCCGATGGTCGAATCGGCGACCACCGTCACCGAGTCCTGGGCGAAGGCGTTGCTGGCCGCGACGATCGTGGCGAGCAGCAGGGATCGCAGCATCCTCCAGCGACGGCCCCGACGCGACGGGGGAACCCTCCGCGTGATCAGCAGCCCGTCGCCCGTGCCCCGTTGCCCCATTTGCGATCTCTCATGGTCAGTGGATCCAGCCAGAATATGTCTCCCCGACAGACGCCGAGCGACCCATCCTGCTGCACGCGGCGGTTCATTGCGGTTCGGGTAACATCACCGGCAGGCGTACCGCGACACCGTACCCTTTCGTCGCGCGCCCTCGTCCGCGACCCAGAGGGCGTCGCCCGTGATCGTGAGCCCTTCCGCCTGGGGATGGTTGCGACCGGACAGGTGCCTCACGGCAAGGGGGCGACCGGTGGTGTCGATCTCGAGGACCAGCGGGGGCTTCGACGAAAGGACCAGCAGGTGTCCGGTCGCGGAATCGACCTCGATCGAGGTCGCGCGAAGGAGCGCGACGCCGGTCAGCTGCGCGAGCGCGGCACCATTCACGTGGATGGGAGTCACGGGACCGGCGTTCGCGC
>DATEOL010000224.1:0-13005 GCA_035274025.1 Gemmatimonadales bacterium
GGGGGACTTGAGCCCTTTCGAGACCTGTGAGACCTTGGAGACCTATGAGACGCTCCCTCCTGCTCCTGGGATTCCTCGCGAGCTGCGGCGGCACCGATGCCGTCCCCGACATCCCGCCCGGCTCGCAGTCAGTGCCATTCACGGCACTGAATGCACTCTTCGGGGGCGACCGGATCCAGAACAACTGGTCCGGCGGATCCTCCCGCCAGGTCGTCCACAACCAGTCCGAATGGAACCAGCTCTTTCAAACGGTGACAGGCGAGTCTCCCGCGCCGGCGATCGACTTCACCGGTCAGCACGTCTTCTTCGCCACGACCGGTGTCAAGATCGTCACCGGACACGACATCGTCATCGACGAGATGTGGAAGGCTCCCGACGGACGGCTCCTCATCGTCGTGCGTTCGGTGTCGCCGGGGGGCGCGTGCGGTGGGCAGTCGCTCACCAACAGTCCGGTGACGGCAGTGCTCAGCATCAGCGAATACACCGGAATCACGTGGCTGGAGCGGCAGTCGGTCGATAACTGCACCTCGAGCTGAAAAACAGCAATCAGAGATTGCAGATTTCAAATCGCAGAAGTAGAAGTAGTCGAAGGGGAAGATGAGGCTCGAATACGCGACTACTTCTACCTCTGAGATTTGAAATCTGCGATCTCTGATTGCTGTCAGAATCGCGACGCCGCCAGCCTGACGTCCGCCCCCCTCCACGCGTCATCGAACATCCTCCGAACCTTCCGTGCGTCGGTCACCTTTGCCTGCCGCCTGAGACTCAACGACAATCCGTACAACGACCATCCGTTGTTGGGGAACCGCGCGAGATCCTGGCGGTACGCCTGTTCCGCCTCCTTCGGTCGCCCCGCGGCGAGCAGCGCCTTGCCGAGCGAGTGGCGCATCGGGTAGTACCAGGTCGGAGGCTCGGCGTAGAACATTCCGTCCTCGAGCGCGGTCGCCGCGCGGAACTGGCGCACCGCCTCCGACGCGCGTCCCTGCCGGAGCGCGATTTCGCCCGCGAGCGCAAACTCGGCGATCGCCAGCGCGGTCTGGTTGTCGCCTTCGGGCAGCCGGGACTGGATCGCCGTTACCGAGTCGAGCGCGGCCCGCGCTTCGGCGAACCGCCGCTTCGCCGCGAACGCCACGCCGCGCGCGTAGTAGGTGAATCCCGTCGCATACCGCTCTTCCGGCGCCGGGAGCGACTCAGTCAGGATCGCGTCCCATTTCCCGAAAGTCACCAGTGTCTGGTACACCACCGGGGTCACCGCCTCGAGCCACGGTGTCTCGAGCGCGAGCCGATGATCGAGGCCCTGCACCGTCTTTCGCGCGGCGTCGATCGCGATGGCACTCGATCCGCTCATGCTCGCGGCGAAGGCGAGGAAGTGCCAGTTGTGCGGATAGTATCCGCCGCCATAAATCCCGCGGCCGCGGCCCGGACCGCCTTCGAGAAATGCCTCGTCCGCGTGCACCGCGTGCACGTTCGCGGCGACCGCATCGGCCCAGCGACCGACCCGCACGTAGACGTGCGCGGGCATGTGCACGAGGTGACCCGCGCCAGGCATCAGGGCCGCCAGCTTCTCCGCGCAGGGGACCGCGCTCGCCGGGTCCTTTGCTTCCACCGCGTGAATGAAGAGGTGGCACGCGCCGGGATGATTGGGGTTCCGGTCCATGGCGTGGCGGAGCCGCTCCAGCAGCACCGGCGTGGCGGGTCGCGGCGCACCATCGCTGTGCCAGTAGTTCCAGGGCGACAGATTCATCAACGACTCGGCGAAGAGCGAGAGCACCTCGGCGTCTTCGGGGTAGCGGGCGGCCACGCGGCCCATGGCATCGGCGTACGCGGTGTCGAGCGTGGCGCGCTCACCCCGTGCCCCGTAACGCTCCGCGAGGGCCGCGATCAGCGCCTGTTCCAGGGGCGAGGCGAGCGAGGACGCGGCCTGGGCTCGACGCACCGCCTCGAGCGCCGGGCCAAGAGCGGCTGGGGACATCGGCGCGTTGACGTTGGGACCGAGGGCGAGGGCCGCGCCCCACGCGCACATCGCGCACCCGGGATCGAGCCGCTCCGCCTCACGGAACGATTCCACCGCGCCGGGATGATTGAACGCCCAGTACAGCCTGAGACCCTGGTTGAAGAACTGGGTCGCGCGCTCGACCTTCGCGGTGACCGGGAACGTGTGGGTTCCGAGAGTCCTCAAGAGTCGCACGTCACCCGGGCCCCCCTCCGACTTCGCGTGCTCGTGGAGCTGCGCGGCCGAGGGGATCGCGGTGATCGCTAAGGCAGAAACGGCAAGCAGGACGTGTCGCATGGTGATGCTCTCCCAGTTAACCGGTATATTGCGCGGGAGATTTTTCACACCCGACACGCGGGACCATGACCCCTCCGCCCACCACCTCCGGCGAAGTCTCAAGACTTCTTGATCAATTGCGGGGAGGCGACCGCGAAGCGCTGGACCGCCTCTTTCCCCTTGTGTATCAGGAACTTCGGCAGGCCGCCGATCGCGTCCTCCGGCGCGAAATGAAGGGGCACACCCTCCAGCCCACCGCCCTGGTCCACGAAGCATATCTCAAGCTCGCTGGTGGCCCGATCGGCTCGGAAAACCGGGCCCATTTCCTGGGGATCGCCGCGCGCGCGATGCGCCAGGTCCTGGTCGACCACGCCCGCCGGCGCCGCGCCGCCAAGCGGGGAGGTGGGGATGCCGCGGTGTCGCTTTCTGACGCCGATGGCGCAATAGATGTGCAGAGCGACGAGCTCCTTGCGCTGGACGAGGCACTCAACCGGCTGGCGGGCGAAAGCGACAGGCTTCGCCAGGTGGTCGAGCTTCGCTTTTTTGGCGGACTGACGGAAGAAGAGATCGCAACCACGATGGGCGTCACCACGAGGACCATTCAGCGCGACTGGGTCAAGGCACGGGCCTGGCTCCACAAGGAGCTGGCCAGCGGTCGAGGTCCATGAGCAAGAGCAGCCGGTGGGAGCGCCTCGAGGCACTCTTCGATCAGGCGCTCGAATTGCCGGCCGCGGAGCGGGTGGGGTGGGTCCGCATGCAGTCGTGGAACGATCCCGCGCTGGGCGACGAAGTCCTCGCGATGCTCACCGCGCACGACGGACAAGAAGGCGTGCTCGATCGCGCGCCCCCATCCCTGCTCGATACCGGCGGGGACCTCACCGGCCTGGCCGAGGCCCTCGCCGACAAATACGTGCTGGAGGAGCCGCTGGGCCAGGGGGGCATGGGCTCGGTGTTCCGCGCCTACGAGCGGAAACACGATCGCCGCGTCGTCATCAAGGTGCTGCGTCCCGAGGTCTCCCTCCTCTTCGGCGCCGACCGCTTCAAGACCGAAGTCGAGCTCGCCGCGCGACTCTCCCATCCCCACATCCTCGGCCTGATCGATTCGGGTGACGCCGACGGGTACCTCTACTATGTGATGCCGTTCGTGGGTGGCGAAACGCTGCGCACCCGGATCAATCGCCTGGGCAGGCTCGACGTGGGCGAAGCGACGGTCCTGCTCCGCGATCTCGCCGATGCGCTCGCGCACGCGCACGCCGCGGGCGTGATCCACCGCGAT
Organism: Gemmatimonadales bacterium; assembly: GCA_035274025.1. GTDB lineage: Bacteria > Gemmatimonadota > Gemmatimonadetes > Gemmatimonadales > GWC2-71-9 > SZUA-320. The sequence continues at coordinate 3,546 of DATEOL010000224.1, forward strand.
ATCAAGCCGGAGAACGTGCTCTGCGTCGGCGGCCACGCGTTCCTGATGGACTTCGGGATCGCGCGGCTCGCGAGCGCGATGTCGCGCCGCACCGGCGTGGGCATCGTGCTCGGGACGCCGGGGTACATGTCGCCGGAACAGCAGAACGGCGACGCCTTCGATCACCGTACCGACATCTACTCCTTCGGGCTCGTTGCGCGCGAAGCGCTGCTCGGTAAACCCGACGAGGCGGTCGGCTTCGCGAGCCGTCCGGAAGTTCCGCCGCCGTTGACGTCGCTGATCACCAGCTGCCTCGACGCCGACCCTGCGCGACGGCCGTCAACGGCGAGTGCGGTGGTGGGCGCGCTCGATGAGCTGGCGGCGCCCCTGGTGACCACACCGATGCCGGTGCTGAAGGCGATGCCCCGGCGCTGGCCCTGGATCGTGCTCGCGATCCTCGCGGTCGTGGCGTTGCTCGTCGTCTATTTCTCGACCCGACCTGGAAAACTCGATCCCGCCTCCCTTGCGATGCCGGTCGTGGCAGCGCCGCTTCGGAACGAGACCGGCGACTCCGCGCTCGGCATGATCGGACGGCTGGCATCGGACTGGATCACCCAGGGACTGCAGCAGACCGGTCGCATGGTCGTGGTCTCGTGGCCCGCGGCGATGGACGCGGCCGATCGCGCGGCGGCGACGGGCGCGTCGCTGCTCGAGACCCTGCGCACCGAGACCCAGGCCCAGACCGCGGTCACCGGCTCGTATTTCCTGGTCGACAATTCGCTCCGGCTCCAGGCCCAGGTCCTCGACGCGACGACCGGCTCCGTCCTCGGCGCGGTCTCGCCGGTGGAAGTACCGAGGGACTCGATCCAGCGCGGCGTCAGGATGCTGCGCGATCGGGTGATGGGCCTGCTCGCGGTGCGCACCGATGAGCGGCTCCGCGACGTGCCCGGGATGCTCGAGCGGCCGCCGACGTATGAGGCGTATCGCGCTTTCGATCGCGGGATCCGGCTTTACAACGCGCAGGACTACGGCGAGGCGGCGAGGGTGCTCCGCGAGTCGTGGAGTCTCGACACCACGTTCCTGGTGCCGCTGGTGTACGCGGCGACGGCGGCGTGGAATCGGGGACAGTTCGCGACCACCGATTCCCTGGTGAAGGTGCTGCGCGCGCGGCAGAACTCGCTGAGCGAGTACTTCGACCTCAACGTCGCCTACCTCGAGCACCTGCTCGCCGGCGAGGGCGACAAGGCCTACCAGGTGGTGCGGCACGCCGCGACGCTGGCGCCCGGCTCGCGCGCCCCCTACAACGCGGCCCGGCTTGCGCTGCTCACCAACCGGCCCTCCGAGGCGCTCACGCTGCTCACCACGATGGACCCCGACCGTGGCTTGATGCGGGGATGGCAGTCGTACTGGACCCAGCTCTCCCACGCGCTGCATCTCACCGGAGACCACGAACGCGAGCTGACGGCGATGCGCGAGATGCGACGTCGGTATCCCGACAGCCGCGTCGCCATCGTGCTCGAGGCCCGCGCGCTTGCGGCGCTCGGGCGTCACGAGGCGCTCGACTCGCTGCTCGCCGCGACCGAGGCGCTGCCGCCGGACACCTACTGGTCACAGGCCGCCGTGCTGGTGACAGTGGCCGAGGAATTCGCGGCGCATAAGACCGGAGTCCCCGCGCCCTATCAGGCCCGAGCGATCCGTTGGCTCGCAAACCAGCTGGCCCACAATCCACAGCACCGCGCGCACCGCTACTGGATGGGGAGTGCGCACTACGATTCCGGACGCTGGCGCGATGCCGAGCCCTATTTCAGCTCGCTCGCCAAGGAGTTCCCCGACCAGATCGATTTCGTGGGACTCAATGCGGTGATCGTGGCGCGGCTTCGCGATTCGACCGCGGCGTTCGCGGCCTTGGGCGCGGCGGCACCCTACGAGCGGGGGACCTGGGCCGCGTATCGCGCGCGGATCCTTGCGATCTCGGGGGACACCCCGCAGGCAATCGACCTGCTCAGCTCGGCCCTCCTGCAGAGCGTCAATGGCTGGCCCTGGTGGCACGCCTCCGCCCTGCGCGACCTGGGCTTGATGGCCCAGGACTCCAGGTATCAGCGCCTGATGCGGGGAGAATAGGCGCGGGTATCTTCAGGAGCCCCGTCAAGCGACACCGCTGTGCTTAACATCCTGATGTTTTCCGCGCTTCAAGTCGGCATCGCCGGACGCTGGGATCTCACCGTAACCGAAGGTGTTTCTTCCTATCCGATGTGGATGGAGATCCTCGCGGGGCCACCCGCGGGCGGGCGACTGCAACCGAAGTATGGTCACGCGCTTCCGCTCACCGATGTCGTGATTGACGGGAACAAGGTCCGCTTCCCGATGCCGTCGGAGGAAGCGGCTGCGAATCCCGCCCGGCTCTCCCTCACGATTACCGGTGATTCGCTCTACGGTGAAATCACCCAGTCGGCGGGAAAAAAGCTCGGCATCAGCGGAGTCCGCGCTCCCTCACTCGATCGCGCGCACCCGACCGCGTGGGGCAAGGAGGGGGACCTGCTCGCCGGAGGCATCGCGGCCTGGCGCCCTGAAGATCCCAACGGAAAGAACAACTGGGCGATCGCCAATGGCGAGCTGGTGAACTCGGAGCGCGGCACCAACCTGATCACTCGCGATCTCTTTACCGACTTCAAGCTCCACCTCGAAGTCAATGTCCCCAGCGATGGGAACAGCGGGATCTATCTCCGGGGTCGCCACGAGGTGCAGGTCGAGGACAGCTACGGCAAGCAGCCCTGGAACCGGGGCATGGGGGGCGTCTACGGGCAGGTGACACCGCTCTCGAATCCCGCGAAGCAGGCCGGCGAGTGGCAGACCTTTGATATCACGCTCGTTGGCCGCCGCCTCACCGTTGCCCTCAACGGGATCACGATCCATGACAACGCGGAAATCCCCGGGACCACCGGCGGCGCGCTCGACAGCCGCGAGGGCGACCCTGGCCCCATCATGCTGCAGGGCGATCACGGCCCGATTCGTTACCGCAACCTCCGCATCACCCCCTCGAAGTAGGCGCGGTTGGTGAGAGGCGGTATCTTCGTCCGACCCGGAACAGCCTTATGTCCAGCTTTCTCCTGCTAGCCCTGCTCCAGGCCGGTGTCGCCGGCCGGTGGGACCTGACCCTGACCGAGGGCGCGTCCGTCTACCCCATGTGGGTCGAGGTCCTGGCCGGCCCGCCGGCTGGTGGCCGGCTCCAGGGTCGCTTCGGCTACGCATTGCCGCTCCGGGGTGTGGTCATCGACAGCAACCGGATCCGCTTTCCGATGCCAACGGAGCAGCCGGTCTCCAACCCGGCGCAGTTCTCGGCTGTGGTCGAGGGCGACAACCTGACCGGCGAGATCGTCTCCCCGACGGGATCGCGCATTCGCGTCGCGGGACTCCGCGCGCCGTCGCTTTCGCGCTCCCGCTCGCCCGAGTGGCTGGAGCCCAGGGATCTGCTCGCGAGCGGGCTGGCTGGCTGGCGGCTCGAGGATCCGGACGCGAAGAGCCAATGGGCCATCACGAATGGTGAGCTGGTGAATTCGGCGCGCGGCACCAACCTGATCACCAACGACACGTACACCGACTTCAAGCTGCACATCGAGGTGAACGTGCCCGCGGATGGCAACAGCGGCATCTACCTCCGCGGTCGTCACGAGGTGCAGGTTGACGACAGCTACGGGAAATCTCCCAGCATCCTCGGCATGGGCGGGATCTTCGGGCTGGTAGCGCCGTGGGCGCAGCCGGCCCGGCCCCCGGGAGAATGGCAGGCGTTCGACATCACGCTGATCGGTCGACGGGTGACCGTGGTGCTCAACGGGACGACGATGCTGGACAATGCGGAAATCCCGGGTATCACCGGCGGGGCGCTCGACAGCGCGGAGGGGTCGCCGGGACCGATCATGCTGCAGGGAGATCATACGGCCATACGATATCGCAATATCCGGATAACCCCGGCGCGGTAACGGGTCACTTCGTCTCATCGTCTCACGGGTCTCGTCCACATGCGATCACTCCTTCTTTCCGTCATCCTTCTTCTCCCGGCTGCTTCTCTCTCGGCGCAGGCCTATGATCCCGAGGCCAGGCTCAAGGAGCTCGGCATCACGCTCCCCACGCCCGACAAGCCGGTCGCCAACTACGTGAAGGCGGTCCGGACCGGGAACCTCGTGTTCCTTGCCGGGCACGGACCCTGTGGCGACTTCAACCGCCCGGATATCCAGGGACGGGTGCCGAGCCAGAAGTCGATCGAGCAGGGATACGAGATCGCGAAGCTGACGGCGATCTGCCTCCTCGCCTCGCTCAAGTCGGAGATCGGCGACCTCAAGAAGGTGAAGCGGGTCACGAAGGTGTTCGGCATGGTGCTGTCCGACCAGGGATTCGATCGGCAGCCCAGCGTGATCAACGGCGCTTCGGACCTGTTCGTGAAGGTCTTCGGCGAGCGTGGCAAGCACGCGCGATCGGCCGTCGGCATGTACGCGCTGCCGTTCAACATCACGACCGAAATCGAAATGATCGTGGAAGTAGAGTAGGGGCCGGGCCATGCCCGGCCCGCCCTCGACGGTGAAACGATTCCTGACGCTCGCCCTCGCGTGCCTCGCGGGGTATTTCCTCTTCTGGCCGGTTCCGTTTGATCCCGCGCGATGGGTGCCACCGCCCATCGAGGAGCCAGCCGCGACGCCCACCTCCTTTGCAACGGCATCCCCCTGGGGTGTTCTCGGATTGGGCCCCGAGGACATCGCCCGGGGTCACGATGGAGCCTGGTACACCGGCCTCGATGACGGTCGGATCGTGTCACTCATTCAGGACGGGACGAGGCGCGTCGTCGGGACGACGGGAGGTCGACCACTCGGCATTCGTCAGCTCCCCGATGGCGCTCTCGTCGTAGCCGATGCGTTCCGCGGGCTGCTTCGCGTGGAGCAGGACGGGGCTGTGCGAGTCCTCGCGGATTCGGTGAACGGCCACCGCCTTACCTACCCCGACGCACTCGACCTGGCACCCGACGGCACCATCTGGATGAGCGACGCGTCCGCGCGTCACCCCCATCCTTCCGGCGCCGTGCTCGACTTCTGGGACGCCCGGCCGACCGGACGGCTCCTCCAGTATGATCCCGCGATCGGCCGGACCACGGTCGCGCTCGACAGCCTCGACTTCGCCAACGGCGTGGCGGTGGGTCCCGATGGCGCCTACGTGCTCGTCAACGAGACACTCAGCTCCCGCATCACCCGGCTCTGGATCACCGGCCCGCGCGCGGGATCGCGCGACGTGTTCATCGAGCACCTGCCGGGGCTTCCTGACAACCTGAGCTATGATGGGGCGGGGATGTTCTGGGTCGCTCTCTACGGCGAGCGCACCCAGGCGATCAACCGGGTGCGCGCCCTTGCGCCACTCCTGCGCCGGATTCTCTATCGGGTTCCGGAGCGGCTGCGACTCAGAGGGGTGGAAAAAATCGGCTGGGTCCTGGGGATCGATACATCCGGCACGATCCGCTACAATCTGGTCGATCGAAGCGGTGCGACGGGTCCCGTCACCAGCGTCATCGCGGACCACGAGTCGTTGTATCTCGGAAGTCTCCTCGATAGTACCATTCGGCGTGTTCGCAAGCCGTGAGCGGTAAGCCGTAAGCCGCGTTTACGTCCCTACGTCCCCCTGCGTCCCTACGTCATGGCCATTTTCGACAAGTTCAACCTCACTGGAAAAACCGCCCTCGTCACCGGTGGATCGCGTGGCCTCGGGCTCGAGATCGCCGTCGCGCTCGCCGAGGCGGGCGCCCGGGTCGCGCTCATGGCCCGGCGCGCGCAGTACTTCGATGAAGCGAAGGCCGCGCTGCCTGACGCGCCGCGGCTGCTGGGATCGGTTTCCAGCAGGGAGGATGTGGTGCGCGTAGTACAGGAAACGACCGCCACGCTGGGACCCCCGACCATCCTCGTCAACGCCGCCGGCATCAGCTGGGGCGCGCCCGCAATCGACATGCCGGTCGAGAAGGTCCAGGAAGTGCTGAACGTGAACGTGGTCGGCGCCCTGATCTGCTCCCAGGCCGTGGCGCCGGCGATGCGGGACGCGGGCTGGGGCAAGATCGTGAACATCGCCTCGGTGGCCGGGCTCGTCGGCACGCCTCCAGGCACCCTCGATGCCGTGGGCTACAGTGCGAGCAAGGGCGGCCTCATCGCGATGACGCGCGACCTCGCCGCCAAGTGGGGACCGTGGGGCATTCGCGTGAACGCGCTCGCGCCTGGATTCTTCCCGACCCGCATGACCGAGAAAGTGATTCCCCGCATCAACGACTTCGTGAAGGCCTGGACTCCGCTCGGCCGGGTCGGCGAGATGGGCGAGCTGGCGGGCGCGGCGCTCTTCCTCGCGAGCCCCGCGTCCGACTACGTAACCGGCGTGACGCTGCCGGTCGATGGGGGCATGACCGCGGTATGATCCCCGAGCTTTCGCCCCGCGCCACCGCACTCCGCGACCGGGTCGCGGCGTTCATGGCGGAACGGGTCGTTCCCGCCGAGGCGAAGGTGGAAGCCGAGATCACCGCGGGCGGCTGGCAGCCGTCGCCCACGATCGAAGCGCTCAAGCGCGAGGCCCGCGCGGCGACGCTCTGGAACCTGTTCATCGCCGACACCGCGCGCGGCGCGGGGCTCGCCGTGCGCGAGTACGCCGCGCTCGCGGAGGTGATGGGTCGGACCTGGTGGGCGAGCGAGGTCTTCAACTGCAGCGCGCCCGACACCGGCAACATGGACGTGCTGCTCGCCTACGGCAGCAAGGCGCAGCAGGACCGCTGGCTCACGCCACTTCTCGCGGGTGAGATCCGCTCCTGTTTCGGGATGACGGAACCGGACGTCGCCTCCTCGGATGCGACCAACATCCGCACCAGCATGGTGCGCGAGGGGGGCTCGCTCGTCATCAACGGCCGGAAGTGGTGGACCTCGGGCGCGGGCGATCCCCGCTGCGCGATCGCCATCGTGATGGGACAGACCAATCCGCAGGCTGCCAGGCACCAGCGGCAGTCGATGGTGCTGGTCCCCATGGACACGCCCGGCGTGAAGGTCACCCGGATGCTCTCGGTGTTCGGCTACGATGATGCGCCGCACGGACATGGTGACGTGACCTTCGACGACGTGCGCGTCCCGGTGGAGAACCTTCTCGCCGGTGAAGGCCGTGGATTCGAGATCGCGCAGGGACGGCTCGGTCCCGGGCGGATCCATCACTGCATGCGACTGATCGGCCAGGCCGAGCGGGCGCTGGAGCTGATGATCGCGCGGGCCAAGGCACGGGTCGCGTTCGGAAGCCCGCTCATCGAGCGGGGCTCGATCCGTGAGGCGATCGCGAGGTCGCGAGTGGAGATCGACCAGGCCCGGCTGCTGGTGCTCCACGCCGCGCATCGCATCGATACGGTGGGGGCGAAGCATGCGCGGCGGGAGATCGCGATGATCAAGGTGGTCGCCCCGGTCATGACGCTCGGCGTCCTCGACCGCGCGATCCAGGTGCACGGCGGCGCCGGGGTGTCACAGGACACCTTCCTCGCCCGGGCGTGGGCGCAGGCGCGCACCCTTCGCATCGCGGACGGTCCCGACGAAGTCCACCTGGAGAGCGTGGCGCGACTCGAGATCGGCCGGGATGGTTCATGAGCCGTGACGCCGCGGAGGTCCGCTCGGGTGAGGAGCTTCCTCGCGAGCAGCTCGCGGCCTGGCTCGGTGAGCGGCTGGCGGGCGGGAGCGAGATCCAGGTCCTCCAGTTCCCGGCCGGACACTCGAACCTGACCTACCTGATCCGGACCCACATTCCCGCATCCGAGTACGTGCTGCGCCGGGCTCCCCTGGGACCCGTCGCGACGCGCGCGCACGACATGGTCCGTGAGTTCCGGGTGCTGAGTGCATTGTACCGGCACTATCGGCTCGCACCGCAGCCGGTGACGGTGTGCGAGGACGCGTCGATCATCGGCTCGCCGTTCTTCGTGATGGAACGGCGCCGCGGCGTGGTCGCGCGCCACGGCGTGCCCGGCGAGTACCGCCACAAGTCCGACGCGCCGGCGCAGATGAGCCAGGCCCTCATCGACAACCTCGCCGAGCTGCATCTGATCGATGTCGAAGCGGCGGGGCTCGGCCCGCTGGGACGGCCGGCCGGATTCCTCCAGCGGCAGGTCGAAGGATGGAGCCAGCGGTGGAAGCGCGCGGTCACCGATCCGGTGCCCGCGATGAATCCAGTGATGGATTGGCTCGCCTCCGAGCGCCCGGAGCCGAAGCGGGTCGCGATGCTGCACCAGGACTACAAGTTCGACAACGTGATGTTCGCGCCGCGCGACCCGTCCCGGATGACCGCGGTGCTCGACTGGGAGATGGCCACGGTGGGCGATCCCCTGGCCGACCTCGGACTGACGCTCACGTACTGGTCCCTCCCCGAGGCTCAGAAGGTGGCCGGGATGGAAACGAGCGCGGGCTGGTGGAACCGGGAGCGGATGATCGAGCGTTACGTGGAGAAGACCGGGTTCTCCGTCGAGGGATTACACTGGTACGAGGTTCTTGGAACCTTCAAGCTTGCGGTGATCATCCAGCAAATTTATTCCCGCTTCGCGCAGGGACAGACGACCGACCGGCGCTTCGCCGCGATGGGCGCCATGGCGCGAGGGTTGGCCGAACGTGCCGGGCAGATGATCCGTAAGCAGTGAACAGCAAGGGCAGATTCCAGATTCCAGATTCCAGGTTTCAGAAGTAATTGCTTCCAAAGGAATCACGGCCATGCGTCGAGGCTTGGTACTCGCAGTATACGTCCTGATCCACGGCCCTGCGTCCGTAATGGGCCAGGGTCCACCCGGCTTCGATCAATACGTCGAATCGGTGATGTCGGCCTTCCAGGTTCCGGGATTGTCCGTCGCGATCGTGCGGGATGGCAAGGTGCTGCTGGCCAAGGGCTACGGCGTTCGCACGCTCGGCGATCCCGCCCCGGTCGATGCCGAGACCCTGTTCGGCATTGCGTCCAACACCAAGGTCTTCACGGCGACCGCGCTGGGCATGCTGGTGGAGGAAGGCAAGATCGAGTGGGACGCGCCGGTGGTGCGCTACCTGCCCGGCTTCGCGCTCTCCGACCCGTTCGTGACCCGCGAGCTCACGGTGCGCGACCTCCTGGTACACCGCAGCGGGCTCGGACTCGGCGCCGGCGACTTGCTCTGGTGGCCACCGTCCACCTACAACCGCAAGGAAATCGCCCAGCGGCTCCGCTACATCCCGCTGGCCACCAGTTTCCGCAGCGCCTACGCCTACGACAACGTGCTCTATCTGGTCGCGGGCGAGCTGATCGAGACGATGAGCGGGATGAGCTGGGAAGATTTCGTCAGCACGCGAATCCTCAAGCCGCTGGGGATGAACGGCGCCAACGTGAAGCATTCGGCGGCGGGACACGGCGGCAATGTCGCGACCACCCACGCGCCGGTGGATGGCAAGGTGCGGGTCATCGCGCCGTTCGCGAGCGACAATACCAA
>DATEOL010000225.1:0-2638 GCA_035274025.1 Gemmatimonadales bacterium
CAAAGAGCATCACGAGCGCGAGCCCGAGCCAGTAGCCCGGCATCGCGTTGAGGGCGACGGTCGCGGTGGAGACCAGCGCGTCCGCGGCCCGGCTTCTCGTCGCCGACTGCCAGGCGCCGATCACGATCCCGAAGAGCCAGCTCAAGCCGATGGAGAGGGTCACGAGCATCGCGGTGGCTGGCCACGCCTCCGCGAGAATGCCGGCGACCGGTCGGCCCTGCGAGATGCTGGTTCCGAAATCACCGCGAACGGCCTGCCCGAGCCAGGCGGCATATTGCTCCGCGAGCGGGCGGTCGAGTCCGAGCGACGCGCGCGCGGCGGCCAGCTGTTCCGCGGTCGCGGCCGGCCCGAGCAGCCGTTGCACCGGATCCCCCGGAGCCAGGTGCAGCAGCGCGAACGTGAGGGTCACCACCCCCCCAACGACGAGCACGGCGCGGACGAGCCGAAGCATGGTGCAAGATAGGCTTCACTCTAGATTCTTTCAGCAATGAGTCGAGGCGTGATCAGGTGGCTCGCGGGCGCTGGCTCCCGCTGTCTCCGCACAATGAGGGTCACGGCACTTCTGGTGCTCACCCTGGTCGTCGCGTGCGGTCCGACTGCGGCGCGACGGGGCAACACCGTGATCCTGGCATCCGGTGCGGACCTCGAGAGCATCAATCCACTGCTGACCACGCACCCGCTCGCGCGCCAGGTCCAGCGCTACGCCCTGCTCACCACGCTGGTTCGCTACGACAGCGCCCTCACGACGGTTCCCTACCTGGCGACGAGCTGGACCTGGTCGCGTGACAGCCTCGCCCTGACGTTCCGGATCTTTTCGGGCCTCAGGTGGACTGATGGCGTGCCGACCTCCGCCTACGACGCCGCGTGGACCCTGGAGCGCGCGATCGATCCGGTCACCGGCTATCCGCGACTGGCCGACCTCGCCGATCTTGCCGATGTGTGGGCGGCCGACGACACGACGCTCGAGCTCCGGTTCTCCCGGAGGCAACGGCAGATCCCCGACGTCCTGACCGACCTCGCGGTGCTGCCGGCGCACCTGCTCGACAGCGTGCCAGCGGAGCGACTGCGTCGCGCCGGGTGGAACCAGAAGCCGGTGGGAAACGGACCGTTCCGTTTCGTCAGTCACCGGCCGGGGCGGCGCTGGGTCTTTGAGCGGAACCCGGATTTCCCCGCCGCGCTGGGAGGTCCGCCACAGTTGCAGCGCTTTGTGGTCGCCGTGGTCGATGAGCCCACCACCAAGCTCGCCGCACTGACCTCCGGAGAGCTCGACTTTGCCGGCATCAATCCCGCGCACGCGGAGTTCGTCCGGAAAAATCCTGACCTCATGGTCCTGGATTATCCCCTGCTCTTCACCTACGCCGTCATCCTCAACACCCGCCGCCCGCCCTTCGATCGCTTCCTGGTGCGGCGCGCGATGATGCTTCCCGTGAACCGCGACGCCATCGTCAATGGCGTGCTCTTCGGATATGGAACGCCGGCCGGCGGGCCGCTTCCTCCGCCGATGGCGCCGGACGACGAAAAGCCTCCGCTCTACGCGCCGGGGCGCGCGATCCCCCTGCTGGGAGACTCCACGCTCCGGTTCGAGCTGCTCACCGTCGGCAGCGGAGAGGCCGCGCTCGAGCAGATGCTCCAGGCGCAGTACGCCGCGGTCGGAATCAAGGCAACCATCCGCCAGCTCGAGCTCGCCACCTATCTCGACCGGGTCCAGGGACCCTCGCACGATTTCGACGCCGCCGTCATGGGCATTCCGGGCGACCTTGGCGCCGGCCAGCTCGCCCGGCTGCTCGCCCTGAGCGGACTGCGAGCCGTCGGCCCGCCGGAACGACTGCTTCGCACGTTTGCCGATTCCACGCCCGCCGTCTTCCTCTACCATGCGCGCGGTGTGCAGGGCATCAATCGCCGTGTCCAGGGTGTGCGCATGGACCTCCGCGGAGAGCTGGTCAACTTGAGTGACTGGCACGTGACACCGTGAGGTTTCACGCGTCGGCCCCTGTGCGGCTCGACTTTTCGGGTGGCTGGACCGACGTGGCGCCCTTCTCCACCGACTTTGGTGGCGCGGTGGTGAACGCGGCGATCTCGCTTCGCGCGACGGCAACGATCATCTCGGGCGGTGACACGTATCGACTCGAGGCAGCGGACATCTCGGAGAAGCTCGAGACCCGATCGATCGAGAACGACGGGAACCTGAGCCTCCACAAGGCGGCACTCCGCCGCGGGGGAATCGGTCCCTGCCTGCTGCGGACCCTGTCTGGCGCCCCCGCGGGGTCGGGGCTCGGGAGCTCGGGTGCGCTTGGGGTCGCACTCGTGGCGGCCATCGACGCGGCACGCGACCGGAGACGGAGCGCGGTGGAGACAGCCGAGGAAGCGTGGCAGGTCGAAGCGGTCGATGCGAAGCTCGCTGGTGGTCGCCAGGACCAGTACGCGGCGGCGCTGGGCGGATTCAACCATTTCTTTTTCACGGCGAGTGGCGTCAAGGTACTGCCGCTCGACCTCGACCCGGCTTTCAGGCGAACGCTCGAGGAACACACGGTCATCTGCTACACCGGTGCATCTCGAGTCTCTTCCCGGATGATCTCCCGGGTGATGGACGGCTATGCCGCGCGTGATCCGGTCATCACCGGCGCGCTTCGCGGAATTG
>DATEOL010000226.1:0-4406 GCA_035274025.1 Gemmatimonadales bacterium
GGAACGGTGGGAATTCTTCACATCCGGCGCCGCGAGCGGAGAGGGCAGGACACCCGGGTCGAGTTCGTCTGCGGTAACCGGGTGCTGCGGGATCTCCGGCATCGAGGCGGTGTCCTGACGAGGCTCGGCGCCGCATTCACCGCCGGGGTCGACGATCTCGAGACCGCCGTCGAGCGGCTGCGGGAGGATCACGACGCCACGAGGCGCCGGCTCGCCGTCGCGACCGAGAAGCTGCTGCAGTTCGAGGCGGTGGCGCTCGCCGACGCAGCCGACGGACGGCCGGTTGCGGTGGTCAGGGACGATCTCACGCTCGACGAAGGCCGGCTCCTGGCAAGGCTCGTCGCCGATCGCGGTGTCATCGCGATCATCGGTGTTGCCGGGCAGAAGGCGCAGGTGGTGATGACCCGCCCTCCCTCCGCCGCGTCGCCTGATTGCGGAAAGGTCCTGCGCGAAGTGCTCACGAAATTCGGAGGAAAGGGCGGTGGCCAGGCTCAAGCGGCACAGGGCGGCATTCCAGATCCTTCCCGGCTTTCGGACGTTGTGCAGTCACTCATGACGGCGATCTGACCTTAGATTCGTCGGCAATGTCCGCCATAGCCACCGAGGCCCTCCGCAAGGTGTATCCGCCGCCATCCGGGAGACGGAAGCCCAGCAGCGGCTGGTCGCCATTTCCTGCTGGCGAAGGCGGACCCCGACCCGCCGGCGAGGTCGTGGCGCTCGACGGCCTCGACCTGGCCGTGAACGCCGGCGAATTTGTCGGGCTCCTGGGACCGAACGGCGCCGGCAAGACCACGACCATCGGCATTCTCACCACCCGCGTCCGCGCCACTTCCGGACGGGCGAGCGTGGCGGGCGCGGATGTCGTGCGCGATCCGGTCGCCGTGAAGCAGAAGATCGGCGTCGTTCCACAGCGGCCCAATCCCGACCGCTCGCTCGGGGTGCGCGACAACCTCGTCTTTCATGCCGCCTACTTCGGCATGCCGCCCGCCGACTCGGCCCGCACCGCCGACGCGCTGCTCGAGCGCCTCGGACTCGGCGGCCGAGGCGACGCGAAGACCGACGAGCTGTCGGGAGGACAGCAGCAGCGGCTGATGATCGCCCGCGCGCTGATGCATGAGCCCGAAGTGCTCTTCCTCGACGAGCCCACCGTCGGCCTCGATCCCCAGGCGCGGCTCTCGCTCTGGGAGATCCTTCGCGACCTCCACGCGCAGGGACGCACCATCGTGATGACCACGCACTACATGGAGGAGGCGGACCAGCTCTGCGATCGCGTCGCCATCATCGATCGTGGCAAGCTGCTCGCGTACGACACCACGGCGGCACTCAAGTCGCAGGCTCCCGGTGGTACCGCGGTCGAGGTCACGCTCGACGGTGACGCATCGGGTGTCGTGGCGGTGGCGCGGACCGCGCCAGGCGTCACGCGGGCCGAGGCAGCGGGAACGGTGCTTCGCGCCTGGGCGGAGCGAGGGGGTGAGGCCATCCCCGGATTGATCCGCGTCGCCGAACAGGGTGGCCGCGCCATCAGGGACATTCGCCTCTTCCCCCCCAGCCTCGAGACGCTGTTCATCTCGCTGACCGGACGGACGATCGAATGAACCGTCCTTCATCGGGCCGTGTGTTTCTGGCGCTGCTCAAGCGTGACGCGTATGTCGCATCACGCGAGCTGCCGTTCTTCCTGCTGCGCACGACGATGCAGCCCCTGCTCTTCGTGATCGTGTTCGGCTACGTGCTGCCGAAGATGGGATTCGTGGCCCGCGGCTACGGCGCGGCGATGCTGCCGGGAATCCTCGCGATCAGCCTGGCGTTCGCGAGTCTCCAGTCGGTGGCGCTGCCGATGGTCGCGGACTTCGGCTGGACTCGTGAGATCGAGGATCGCCTGCTGGCACCGGTTCCGATGGAGCTGGTAGCGCTGGAGAAGGTGTTGTCCGGTGTGGCGCAGGGCGTGATTGCCGCGCTGTTCGTCTTGCCGATCGCCCGGCTCATCATGGGGCCGATCCCGGGACTGGATGTTCGAGGGCTGGGAAGCCTCCTTGCGATCACACTGCTCGCCGCGGGGACATTCTCCTGCTTCGGCCTCCTCATGGGCACCATCATCAATCCGGCGCAGATCGGGCTGATGTTCGGCTTCATCGTGGCACCGATGATCTTTTTCGGGTGCGCGTACTATCCCTGGCAGGGATTGGACGCGGTTCCGGTCATGAAATACGTGGTTCTGATAAATCCGCTGGTCTATGTATCTGAAGGAATGCGGGCGGTCCTGACGCCGTCACTGCCGCACATGCCGATCGTCGCGGTCGCATCCGCGCTCCTCGTCCTGACCGGGTTCTTCTGGATCGTCGGGATGCGGGGATTCACAAAACGGGCGGTGGGGTGATACCAGTAGGGGCCGGGCAATGCCCGGCCCGTACACCTCTTGTCGCGAGTCACGACACATGATCACTCATTTCCTGGCGCTTCTTGCCACCCTGCAGGCCGCTCCTGTCCAGGGAGCGGATTCCATTGTCACCTCGAAGCACGGGATGGTCGTCTCGGCATCCGACCTCGCGTCGGACGTGGGAGCGTCCATCCTGCGAAAGGGCGGCAATGCGGTCGACGCGGCGGTCGCGACCGCGCTCGCGATGGCGGTTACCTACCCCGGCGCCGGCAACATCGGCGGGGGCGGCTTCATGGTCATCGTCCCGCGGACCGGGGAGCCGGTGGCGATCGATTACCGGGAGCGCGCTCCGCTCGCGTCGACCCCGGGGATGTACCTCAAGCCGGACGGGAGCACCGACTACGACCTCACCAACTTCGGCTGGCTCGCGCCGGGGGTGCCGGGAACGCTGCGCGGACTCGAGCTGGCGCACCGGAGATTCGGCAAGCTCAAGTGGGCGGCGCTGGTCGAGCCGGCGGTCGACCTGGCCCGTGGCTTCCGGGTATCGGCCAACTTCGCCCGCGACCTGAACGGCATGCTGGCGGGACCGCTGGCGAAGTTTCCCTCGACCGTCGCGGCCTACGGCAAGCCGGGAGGGGGAGAGTGGGCCGAAGGCGATACCATTCACCTGACCGACCTGGCCCGGACCCTGGACGCCATCGCCAGCGGCGGCCCCGACGCCTTCTACAAGGGGTGGATCGCCGACAGCATCGCCGTGGCGATGAAGGCGAACGGCGGGATCATCACGAAACAGGATCTCGCGGAATACCAGGCCAGGGCGCGGACGCCGGTCCGGGGCCGGTACCGGGGCCACGAAATCATTTCGATGCCTCCTCCGAGCTCGGGCGGGATGGTGATCGTCGAGGCACTCAACATCCTCGAGCCATTCGATCTCAAGAGCCGGGGCCGGTACAGCCCGACGACGACGCACCTCATCATCGAGGCGATGCGGCGCGCATTCCTGGACCGCGCGCGCTACACCGCCGATCCCGATTTCGTCGACGTGCCGGTGAAGCGGCTCACGTCCACGGCCTACGCCGATGAGCTGCGCACCGGGATCGACACCCTTCATGCCAGCTCGAGCGTCGCCCTCGGGCGCGACATCGTGACCGATACCGTGTCCACCGAATCCCCCGAAACGACGCACTTCTCCGTGGTCGACGGCGATGGCCTGGCGGTATCGAACACCTATACCCTGGAGCAGTGGTACGGCTCCTCCGTGGTGGTTCCGGGGACCGGCGTCCTGCTCAACAACGAGATGGGGGACTTCAACAAGCGCCCCGGGTACACCAGCGTGAAGGGCGACATCGGGACGAAGCCGAACCTGATCGAGCCCGGGAAGCGGATGCTCTCGTCGATGACGCCGACGATCGTGCGGAAGGACGGGAAGGTGGTGCTGGTGACGGGCTCGCCCGGCGGTCGCACGATCCCGAACACCGTGCTCAACGTGGTGATCAACTTCGTCGAGTTCGGAATGCCGGTGCGGGAGGCGGTGTCGTCACCGCGGATTCATATGCAGTGGCTGCCCGACGAGGTACTCACGGAGCGCAAGGCGACCGATCCCGAGATCGAGGCGCTCCGCGCGATGGGTCACAAGATCCGGACCAACATCGGGCTCGGCGACGGGCACAGTATCTCGATCGATCCAGCAACGGGGACGATTACCGGCGCGCGGGACATGCGGAGTCGCGACTCGAAAGCCTCAGCTCCCTGAGTCGAGGGCCAACAAGCGGATGGCCTCGTCGTGCATGAGGCCGTTGCTGGTAACGAGACTGTTCCCGTAAATCGTCCGCTCCCCCTCGACAGTCGTGGCCCGACCACCGGCTTCTTCGACAATCACCAGGAGTGGCGCGACGTCCCAGGGAGATGTCCCCGGGTCGAGCGCCACTTCTCCCGCGCCCTCCGCGATCAGGACGTGTTGCCAGAAGTCGCCGAAGCCACGGTCGCGGTGCGCGCGCGCCGAGAGCTCGGCCACCCGTGCGGACCACTTCGT